>CAMURW010000086.1 GCA_947097635.1 uncultured Bacteroidales bacterium | reverse complement strand
GGAAACTGGTTGCATAATAAGGAAATGCGGAAATCTTCATTTCTGTAGTTATTTTATTATTGATGAATGGCTCATAATGTTGGGGTGCAGGCACTTTCAAGACATACAGTTTTCATTTCATCCCACGAGTCGCCTTTATCGTCTCGTATGCCTGGCTGATTTCCTGGAACTGACGCTGGGCGTTGCGTTTTACCTCTTCGCCCATACCTTCCATCTTGTCCGGATGATATTTCATGGCCAAGTGGCGGAAAGCACGTCGCACCTCGTCATCGGTGGCGTTACTCTTGATACCCAGCACCTCGTAAGGGTTCTTGGTGAAACTGCTGGTGGTGGTGCGACCGCCGCTAGTAGTGCCGTTGCCGTCGTCGTAATAGCCCTGATATCGGTTGCCCACATGGCGTGTATAGATGCTGGTGAAGTCCTGGGTATTGATGCCAAGATTGGTGGCGATGTTTTTCAGCGTACGTTCCTCGCTTGCGTTGAAGTTGCTATCCGCCTCGGCAATGCCAAAGAGAAAATCCACCATGTGGTAGCGCGTGTCGTAGTCGGTGTTTTCCATAATTTGACGACATACGGCACGCAAGTCGAAATCCCGCTTCACCACGTCGCGCAGTACGTGTAACACGTCGACTCCGCGCTCTTCGCCATAGTTCTTCAGTAAGAAGCGCTTCACGTAGTCCAGCTCGCCCTGCTTTACGATACCGTCGCTCTTCATCACCGCTGCTATCAGTACCATCAGTGCCACAGTGAGGTCCTGCTGCGTGCCTGTGTTGTGATACGGTCCGCGATGCGTAGTATTTCCATAGGGGCTGTCCTGCACCCCCGATTCCATGCCCTGGGGAACACTGATGACGCTGCCCAGAAAGTAGCCTATAATGGCTCCTATAGGACCGCCGAATGCCCATCCTAGACCTGTCATTATCCATTTAGCCCATTTCATAGTCCCAAGGATTTGTAGATTAAACTTTGTACATCTGTTCTGATATTCATAGCCGCCAGCTTGTTTTCCTTGCTGGAAGGATGCACCCGGTTGGAGAGGAAGATGTATACAAGCCTATGCTTGGGTTCTGCCCATACCATGGTGCCAGTGAAGCCTGTGTGTCCGAAGCTGCTTTGCGACACTTGGGGAGCTGTGTTTCCATGAGGTGGGTTAATAGGCTTGTCGTAGCCTAGGGTACGTCGGTTGCCATATCGAGCGTAGTACTGCTTGTTGAAGGTGCTGATGACATCCTGCGAGAGATAGCGCCGTCCGTGGTACACGCCGCCGTTCAGCAGCATGATGTAGAGCTTGGACAAGTCGGTGGCGGTGGAGAAGAGACCCGCATGACCCGCCACACCTCCCATGACGGCAGCGTTAGGGTCGTGTACCTCGCCACGCAGTGTGCCTGTGCGTTTGTCGGGGTTGGTCTCGGTAGGGGCTATACGGCTAATATCTATTCCGTGTTGCAGGGGTAGAAAGGTGGTGTTGGTCATCCTCATGGGATCGTAGAACTGTTGCTGCATGAATACATCAAGGCTTTGACCAGAGACATGTTCTACCAGATCGGCCAACAAAATGAACCCGAAGTCGCTATATACATATTTACGGCGGGGTTCTAGTGTGGAGGTGACAATCTGCTGGATGACACTGTCCTTGCTCACGCCGCTAATGTTCTTCCAGCAAGCATCGAACGCCTTCAGACGTCCGAAGTGGCTTAATGCCTCGCGGATAGTGATGCGGCTTTTGTTGGTATGTTTCAGGTAAGTCAGATAGCGACTCAGGCGATCGTCCAATTTCACCTTGCCTACATCCACCAATTTCATAATAGCGAAAGTGGTGGCAGTGACTTTGGTGAGCGAAGCCAGGTCATAAACGGTGTTTGTGTCCACCAGAGGGCTGCCGGAATCGTAGGTTTGATGACCGTAAAATCGGTTGTATACAACCTGTCCATCTTTGGCCACGAGTATCTGGCAGCCAGGATAGGCATGATTACGGATGCCATTTTCCACCACGCTGTCAATTTTCAGGAAATAGGAAGAGTCCATCCCCGCAGCCATAAGGAGTTTGTAAGGATTGTATTTCTGCACCGGCTTCGTCCAGTGATAACCTTCGGGATAGTCACACACAGTGACAGGCAGTACACCTTCATAGTTCATCGTGTCTCTCACAGCCTCGTGCACAACATGCAGGTTGTCATAAGCCACGATGATTTTGGCGGGACCTGTGGTATCGTCCTTAGGCCATGCTGACAGTTTATAGGGGGTGTTGAAGATCACCAAGGTGCTGTCGCCTTCGTTGTTGCGTACCAGTGTCAGCGCATGCCGCGCCATCTGATAGGCTATCTTTTCGCAGCGGGCGTTGTCTTCCCTTGTGGGGACATGGAGGGCTTCGAGATCCAGATGGTTCAGACCGCACCAATATTTCTCGCGCAGTATTTTGCGGCATTTTGCATCAATGCGCTGTGCGAAAACGGGGTTTTTCTCGCAAGAGTCCATCACCTTGCAAATGGAGGCTTCCACGTCCAGGGGCAGCAGCACGACATCTGCACCGGCACTCAGCGACATCAGTTCAGCAACGCCATTATTATAGTTCTTTGTCACCCCTTTCATGTCCATACCATCTGTGAAGATGATGCCTTCGAAACCACATTCCTGACGCAGATAGCGCATCACGGCGGGTGAGAGCGTGGACGGCATATTGTGTGTGCTGTCCAATGCGTTCACCTGCAGATGTGCCACCATCATCCCACGAATGCCGTTTTCTATGAGGCGGCGGAAAGGATAGCTGTCCATGGTGTCAATATAAGCCTTGCTGTGGTGGATGACTGGCAAGTCGACATGGGAGTCAATATCCGTGTCGCCATGTCCTGGAAAATGTTTGGCGGTGGCGAGTACATGTTGACTTTGCAGACCACAGAAATACAAGGTGCCTTTACGGCTGACCTTCTCGCGATTGCTTCCGAAGCTGCGCACACCTATGACGGGATTGTTGGGATTGCTGTTGAGGTCGACGACGGGAGCGAAGTTGACATGCACGCCTAGGTTGCGACACTGGCGCCCCACCTCCTCTCCCATCAAATATATTAATGTGTCATATTCCGGTGGCAAAGCGCCCATCAGCATCTGGCGCGGGAAACTGTAGCAATCTTTCAGTCGCATACCCAGCCCCCATTCGGCATCCAGGCACACCATCAAAGGAACCTCGGACAACGACTGGAAGCGTATGGTCTGTTCCAGTTGGCGCATCGCCGTTCCAGCGAAGAAGCACACCCCCCCTACCTTATTGCTTTTTAACAGTTTCTCGAACTTGCGCTGCTCCTTCTTCTTCATATCCAACGGCACGCGCACTACCATCAGCTGTCCTATCTTCTCCTGTATCGACATGCGGTCAGCAATGGAGTCCGCCCATCGTGCAGCTTCTACATCCTCCTGCGCACATAGGGCAGGAGACAAAAAGGCAAGAATGGTGAAAAAAAGGATGATTCGTTTCATAGGGAAATGGACTCTCTTATCAGTTGGTCTATGTGTCTTACTTGTCGTGTGCGTGGGTTGCCTTCGTAATTCAGGATCACGTAATCGCTGCGGTCCATTTTCTCTTCGGCGGAGAGTTGGTTTCGCATGCGTGCTTCCAATGCTTCGCGACACACATGGTCGCGTAGCGTCAAACGGCTCAGACATTCCTTCTTCCCCAGATACACGCAGATGATACGGTCCAGTGCTTCATCCAGATGGTATTCGAAAAGGACGGCGCTCTCTATGATGACGTATGGTGCCTCTATCTGGGATGCCCAGTCGGCGAACTCCTTCATTAAACGAGGGTGAACAAGGGTATTCAGCGCCAGCAGCTTCTCACGGTCGTGGAAAACGATGTTGGCGATAGCCTTTTTGTCGGCTTTGCCGTTGGAGAAGAATGCCGCATCGCCCAGTATGCCGCGCAACTGTTTTAAAAAGTCGTCTTCGTCGTAATACTTGCCAGCTTTATCGTCGGCTACGAAGCAGGGTATTCCTATCTTTCTGAAGACGTTGACCACCGTTGTCTTCCCACAGCCTATGCCGCCAGTAAGACCTACCAACAGCGGACGCATAGCCTTTACCGGAAGGCCGTCTTGTACTACCACCGCATTGTCGAAGTGCTTCTCACCCATAATGTCATGCACATCGGATTCGGAATAGATAACCATAGTTTTCTAAAGAAGATTCCCCTACTTTATCACCACGAAGCGCACCTGTTGCGGCTCGATGCTCTGGATGCGCACTGTGGATGGGAACTGAGCCAGTCGCACCTGCATTATGCCATCCTCCAGCGTGTCGCTGTACTGTACCTGGGCGTGGATGTCGCTGGTGTGTGTTGTGGCATAATCGTCGGTGGATGCCAGCAGCGTCACCTGCACTTTGTCGGGATAGAGCTTCACTTTCATCCCTGACTCCACTCCAACAACCCTGAGTGGCACTTTGAAGGTCTTCTTCACGAAGCGCCGCACGGGGACGTAGATATCCACATGATCGGTGCTGGGGCGCAAGTCGGGATAACGTTGCCAACAGGTAGAATCCAGTTCGATGCGATGTCTACCTGAGCGGTCTATGTTTGCAATTACAGTGGATCGCGTTGTTAGTTCCGTCACCTTGTCCAGCGACTCTTGGCTGCCATACAGCATCACACTGTCGGGGGTCACATGAGGCTCGCCGCCCACTCCAAATTGCGGTGCAAAGTGGTATTCCACACCTTTCAGGCGGGGCTTGAAAGTCTTGAAATGACGCTCGGCGAGAACCAGTTTCAGTCGATCACGTTTGCTGCTGACACTGCTGATGCCACCGACGTTGTGTCGCTGGTTGCTGTGCTGCACCATATAGCGTGTGTCCATGCGTATGACAAACTTGCCACCATGCTGTTCGGGCATAGACCTCGACACGTCGATGACAAGATGCTGATACTGGTCGTCCATGCTACGCCTCAGAGCATTGAACCCATTGCTGCGCAGCACCACCTCCACCGAAGTGTCGGCGTATGCAATGACAAATCTCGAAGTATCTATGCCACTCCACTCCACCTCGTACACGGAGGTATAGTTTTGCTCTTCGGACATAGCGGCTCCCATCCACACCGCAAAGGTACAGATCAACACAATAAGAAAAGGCCTCATTGCATCCACACGCTCTCGCGGCGTTTTTTTTGCCATGACACGTACTGCTTTGTAGAATCGCTCCCTTCTGGAATGTGGGCTACTCCTGTACTTGTATTATTTCCTGGTGTCCTTGGCGTTATTGCTGGCAGTGGATTCGGGAGCGGGAGTGACCATGTTCTTTTCCACAGTAACAATGGTACCGTTGCTTACATCCACATCCACAGTGGTGGCGCCAACTTCGTGTACCTTGCCATAGATGCCACCGCTGAAAGTTACACGGTCGCCCTTCTTCATCGATTTGCGAAACTCTTCTTCTTTTTTTGCCTGCTTACGCTGGCTACCGCCCATGAGCCACATGAAGAGAATCATGACTACGAGAATGAGTAGCAGCGAACCCATGCCGCCGCCTTTTCCTTGCTGTTGCAGAAGAATAAAATCTAACATAAATAGTTAATGTATTATAATTAATTAATAATAATCAATACAACATTTAATAATAATCAATACAACATTGGTGTCATCTCACCTCGGCGTGGATGCGCAAATTGGTACGTGCTGGTTGTCCATTGGTGAAAACTGTTACGTCCTTGAACTGCTGTCCAGACATACCAGCACTCTTGAAACTGATGGTGACGTATCCACCTTCTCCTGGCTTGATACGTTCCTTGGGATAATCGGCCACCGTGCACCCACAGGAGGCATCGCAGCCGCTGATTACAAGGTCAGCATTGCCTTTGTTGACGAACTTGAAGCTGTAACTGACGTTCTCGCCTGCCGACAACTTTCCAAAATCGTGCACATCCTCGTCGAAGGCTATCAGAGGCATCTTCTCACTGGAGTCGTAGCCACTGGCACTATTGGGATTATGGATAATATCGGTATCCAGTTGTTCTTTGTTGTTGCCGCAGGAAGTCAGTGCCATCAGCAGGAAGAAGCAAAGCACAGCGACGATATTTCGAATATGATTCATGTAGGGGGATAATTCTTGCTTGAAGTTGTTGCTAGGAGGGGCTATTCTTGCTCGGTATGGTCGACTGATATGCCTTGTCCCACCTTCACCACACGTTGCTGCGAGTTCAGATAGCTATAGATACGATCCAATATTCCGTTGATAAATATGCGGCTCTTGTCGGTGCTGTATTCTCTGGCCAGTTCCACGTATTCGTTCATCGTCACCACCACCGGAATACTGGGACAACTAGTAAGTTCGGTGATGGCCATGTTTAACAGTACGACATCCATTACCGACACACGATCCAGCGTCCAGTTGGTAAGGTAACGCTTGATAACCTGCTCGTTGGCGTCCATGTCTTGCACGCTACCGCGGATGAGCGTGCGTGCCAGCATGAAGACTTCTGCATCGCGCTCGTCGTGGGCATCGAAAATCAGTGGCAGCGCATCATCCATCTGGCTGCTTTCGTTCATGCCTTTCAACATAAGAAAATTGTACTGTGCTATCTGGTCGAAATCGTCTTCCCACGAGATATTGCGGTCGGTGATGGCCTGGCACAGCACCTCGTTGTTCATCAGGCTACGGAACAGCGAGATGGCGAAGTTGGAGTCGGTATCG
>CAMURW010000085.1 GCA_947097635.1 uncultured Bacteroidales bacterium | reverse complement strand
CCCATAACATTGTGTGGAACAAGTTTGCCGATGCACAGGGACGAACCTTGTACTATTACGCTACTATCAACAATTCGGACATTACAGACAACATCATCAAGACGGGTGCCGTATTGGCATACTACTGCCATAAGGACGGCGACAAGATACTGCCATACACCATGTATCAGGAAGACGCGCAGAAACCGGGAGCGTTTTATGAGGATATGTTGAGTTACGACGTAAAGCCAGGTTCCATCACCATTATGCTATCCAGCAGCGACTTCGGCACTGACAACACCATAAGCCATGTAGGTCCCATACAGATCAAGGTGTCCACCATCGGCAACTATGATGTGTACCTGAAAAGCCTGGCGGCACAAGAGAACCAACCCAGCGAATAATAAAACATAACAGCGCTGCGCGATTAGCACAGCGACAAAAACGCACGAGTGTCGACCTTTTTGAAGAAGGATGACACCCGTGCGTTTTTTGCTATTCCAGCAGAAGGAGGAGGTGGTAGATTCCGACACCGAGGTAGTTGCCTAACATGTAACCTAGGAGGCCGACGAAGAGACCTACCAAGACGACGGATTTGTTCCTCAGCAGCGCTGCTACCATGGGAACGAAGGGCGGCGAGTTGATGAGGGCGACGCTGGTGACGAGGACGGTGTCGCTGTCTAACTTCAGCAGCCTGCCCATGAGTATCTGCAACGACATGCTGCCAAACACGACGAAGGCCAGGTAGGCCAGCAGGTTGAGGTGGCCCAGGATGTTCAATTGCTGAACGTCGCAGCCCGTGGCGATGGAGAGGCAGAAGATGTAGACGAAAAAGAGGCCGGTGTTGAAAAACGCATCGCTTCTCTTGCGCACGAAAGGAAGAAAGGAACATCCTATGGCCAGGGTGCTGAGCATCAGCACAAAGATACTCATACTGAAGGTGCTGCCCATGTTTGCCGCCAAGGCAGAGGCGGCAGCTATAAGCAGAGGCATACCCAAAATGATGGCGTAGTGTCCGATCTGTTGCTTGCGTGTGCGCGGGGAGTTCTCCGCAGATTCCGGTTTCGCAACGTCGGGCTCTGTATGGGCAGGGGGCGGCAGCACTTTGCGGAAGACACTCTTGCCGAAGAAGATGACGAAGATGAGGTATAGGCTAGTGACGATGAGGTCGTAGATGGTGATGCACAGAAAAACCTCGGGGTTCATGCCTACGCCTTGCTTGATGGCTCCCATATTGGGGATGCCGCCGGTGTAGATGCCTGTGGCGACTGCACATACCTGCGCATAGTCGCGATGGGGCAGCGTGCCGCCCGCAGCACCGCGAAACAGATAATAGCCCGCGAAGGTGGCGGTGATGACTGCCAGCAGTCCCGAAAGAAAGGCCTTCAGCGACTTGCCGGTGCTCCACAGTCGCAGGTCGCAACCCATCAGCATGGAGGGGATGGCAATGGCGATGGCGAGGTCGCCGACGGTGGCGTTGAGCTGTCTGGCGCTGCTTTCGACAGGCAGCAAGCCAATGTTGCCTACCACCAGCCCAATGGCGTAGAGTACCGTCATGGGCGACACTCTGTCTATCCACGACCAGCAATGCGACAGCCGCACGACCAGTGCAGGCACGCCGAGGAGGTATCCCGGCATGAGGAGGCAGGCGAGGAGGGCTTGTGTGGAAAACATGGTGCTATTTGTTGCGGGCGGCAGCTTTCCTGCCTGGCTTCTGCGCCGCAGTTTCTTTCTTCGCGGTTGTCGCTATCTTCTTTGTCACAAGAACTTTCGTGGACAGTGTGGGGGTGTCGTCGTTTTCGGCATCGCCGGGCTGCCCTGCTGGGCGGCGCTGCTGGGCGAAGTGGCCGGGGGTGTTGCCGTGGGCGGCACATTCTTCCAGTTCCTGTCTCAGGTAGATGCCGGTGAAGTTGTCCTTCTGCAGTGCCAGCTCTTCTGGCGTGCCTTCGAACACCACCTGTCCACCGGCGATGCCGCCGTCGGGTCCCATGTCTATGATGTAGTCCGCTGTCTTGATGACATCCATGTTATGCTCCACCACCAGCACGGTGTTGCCTTTGTCCACGAGGCGCTGCAGCACTTCCAGCAGCACGCGTATGTCCTCGAAGTGCAGACCCGTGGTGGGTTCGTCCAGAATGTAGAGGGTGTGCCCCGTGTCTTGCTTGCTCAGCTCCGTGGCCAGCTTGATGCGCTGCGCCTCGCCGCCGCTAAGGGTGGTGGAAGGCTGCCCCAGGGTGATATAGCCCAGCCCCACCTCCTGCAGCGTCCTTAACTGGCGCGAGAGCTTGGGGTAGGCATCGAAGAACTCCACGGCCTCGTGGATGGTCATGTTCAGCACGTCGGAGATGCTCTTGCCTTTGTAGCGTATCTCCAGCGTCTCACGGTTGTAGCGTTTGCCGTTGCACACCTCGCAGTTCACGTATACATCGGGCAGAAAGTTCATCTCGATGGTCCTTACGCCAGCTCCTTTGCAGTTTTCGCAACGTCCGCCGCTAACGTTGAAGGAGAAACGCCCGGGCTTGTAGCCGCGAATGCGTGCGCTGGGCAGCTGGGAGAAAATCTGACGGATCTCGTCGAAGAAGCCTACGTAGGTGGCAGGATTGCTGCGTGGCGTGCGGCCGATGGGCGACTGATCTATCTCTATGACTTTGTCTATGTAGTCCATGCCCTCGATGCTGTCGTAGGGCAGGGGGCGGCGCTGTGAGCGATAGAAATGCTGGTTGAGGATGGGATGCAGCGTCTCGTTCACCAGCGTGGACTTGCCGCTGCCGCTTACGCCGGTAATGCAGACGAAGAGGGCAAGGGGGAGGTCCAGCGTGACGTTCTGCAGGTTGTTGCCCCTGGCACCGCGCAGGATGATGTGTGGATGTCCCTCTATGTTGCGGCGTGTGGGGAGGGGGATGTCACGCACGCGGTTCAGGTAGTCTGTAGTGAGAGAAGGATGGGAGAGGAACTGATCGCGTGTGCCCTGTGCTACAATCTTGCCTCCCTGCACGCCGGCACCGGGGCCAATGTCCAGAATGTAGTCGGCGTTGAGGATCATGTCGCGGTCGTGTTCCACCACGATGACGCTGTTGCCCAAGTCGCGCAGGCTCTTCAGTGCTCCTATGAGACGCTGGTTGTCGCGTTGGTGCAGTCCTATGGATGGTTCGTCGAGGATGTAGAGCACATTCACCAGCCGTGCGCCTATCTGTGTGGCCAGCCTGATGCGCTGTGCCTCGCCGCCGCTGAGGCTTTTGCTGCTGCGGTTCAGCGAGAGGTAGCCTATGCCCACGTCGAGCATGAACTTGGTGCGCGTGCCTATCTCGCGTATGATTTCGTGCGCCACGGTCTTTTGGTTGGCGTTCAGTTTGTCTTCCAGTTGTCTTATCCAGTCGTAGAAGACTGTGAGATTCATCTCCGACACTTCGCCGATATTTTTGCCGTCGATGAGGAAGCAGAGGCTCTCTTCGCGCAGCCGGCGTCCGTGGCAGTGAGGGCAGGGAACGGGGTTCATGAAGCTGTTGGCCCATCTCTGCAGTCCTGCCGAGTTGTCGTCGGCGGCCAGTTGCTCTATGTAGTTGACGATGCCTTGGAAACCTCCTTGGCGGTCTTCCTCGAAAGTGTCGCCCTGATAGTTGCTGGTGCCGTAGAGGATAGTGTTTAGGGCCTCTTCGCTGAAGCTCTCCACGGGGTCGTCGACGGTGAAGTCGTAGCGTGTGCCTATGGTGGCCAGCTGGCGATAGAAATAGTTGCGTTCAGAATATTTCCCCAGCACCTCGAAGGCTCCTTGGCTGATGCTTTTGTTCATGTCTGGTATCAACTTGTGGAGGTCTATCTCCATGATTTCGCCTAACCCGTTGCAATGGGGGCAGGTGCCGTAGGGCGAGTTGAAGGAGAAGGTGTTGGGTTCTGGCTCTGGGTAGCTGATGCCTGTTTCGGGATCCATCAGCATGCGGCTGAAGTAGCGTGCCTGCTGCGTGGCATTGTCCAGTATCATTAGTACTCCCTTCCCCTGCTTGAAGGCTGCTTGTACGGCAACTCTCAGGCGATCGTCGTTGCGGTCGCACACGCGCAGACGGTCCACCACCAACTCTATGTCGTGGGTCTTGTAGCGGTCCAGCTGCATGCGATAGGTGAGTTCACGTATCTCGCCGTCCACCCTCACGCGCAGAAATCCTTTCTTGGCTATCTGCACGAAGAGCTCGCGATAGTGTCCCTTGCGGCGTTTCACCAGCGGTGCCAGCACCATGATGTCCTTGTCAGGGTAGTTGTCGTGGATGAGCTGCAGTATCTGGCTTTCGGTGTACTTTACCATCTTCTTGCCGCTGATGTTGCTGTAGGCCTCTCCGATGCGTGCATACAGCAGCCGCACGAAGTCGTAGATTTCCGTCACCGTGCCCACTGTGCTGCGGGGGTTCTTGTTGACGGTTTTCTGCTCTATGCTGATGACGGGGCTGAGGCCATTGATGCGGTCTACGTCTGGTCGCTCCATGTTGCCGATAAAGTGGCGTGCGTAGGCCGAAAACGTCTCCATGTATCTGCGTTGCCCTTCGGCATAGATAGTGTCGAATGCCAGCGACGATTTGCCGCTGCCGCTCAGTCCCGTGAATACTACCAATTGGTTTCGGGGCAGTTCGATATCGATATTCTGAAGGTTGTGTTCTCGTGCACCGAGGACCTCAAGGCTTTTCATTTTAGTGAATGATATAGTAGGTATATTGTTGTGGTAGTAGAAGGCAGGTTAGAGACGTTCCACCAGGCGTTTGTCTTTGTGTTTCTTGCATATATCTTTCCATGATGTGGACTTGGCGGGCAGCAGCACGGTATATGTGTTGTTACTATTGTTTTTCAACTTGTTGGTCTGTATCCAAGGGTTCAGGTCTCTCAGCATCTTGTAGCTGCTGCCGTTGTCTTTAGCGAAGGCGTAGAGGTTCACATTCTGTCCGCTTAGCGGCACTTCGCGTGTGGGGATAGGAGGGTAGAGGTCGCTGTGGCGTATCATGTATCCGTAGGCCTGTGGATGCTGCATAATCATCTTGATGGCGAGGATGCGGTAGACGTAGCGTGTGGTCTCGTTAGGCATCTTGAGGTCCCAGTAGTTGTGTATGTCTTGGTCGGTGCTACGGCTTGCCACGCCGTTTTCTCCCAGGTTGTAGGTGGCGGCGGCGAGGCTCCAGCTGCCGAAACGCTGATACATTTTCTTCAGCATGCGGCACGCGGCCTCGGTGGACAGCACGATATGGTTGCGCATGTCTATCTCGTCCGTGATTTCCAGTCCGTAGTATTGCCCCGTAGTCTTTATGAACTGCCAGTATCCCTGTGCTCCTGCCGGGCTGCTCACCGGTTGCAGGCCGCTCTCGATGACGCATAGGTATTTGAGGTCTTCCGGCATCCCGTTCTTCTGGAGAATGGGCTCTATGATGGGGAAGAACCGTCCAGCTCTTTTCATCCACAGTAGCATGTTGCTTTGCCAGTACATGTTCACTATGAGCTCGCGGTCCAGCCCCTCGCGGACGTAGTAGGTGTCCATGGGCACGGTTTCGCCGCAGAAGGTGAGGGTGTCCGGCAGCACGGGGCAGTACACGCGATAGTCGGCCTGCAGCGCTTTGCGGTAGGTGTCGTCAGGATCGTTCTTCGTGGTGGCGAAGATGAATATCTGTCCTATGACGGCGAGGCTGGAGATGACGATGGCGATGATGGATAGCTTTTTCATAGTGATTGGTGCGTGTATGAGGCTACTGCAGCATTGCTGCCAGATGTGCTACGATGTCCAGTGCCACCTCTTTTTTGTTTTTCAGCTTGAAGTTGTGGACGGTGCTGTTGCGGTCTATGATGGTGATTTTATTGGTGTCCGTGCCGAAGCCAGCACCTTTGTCTGCCAGGCTGTTCAGCACGATGAAGTCAAGGTTCTTGTGCTCCAGTTTGTGCTGGGCGTATGCCATTTCGTTGTCGGTCTCCAGTGCGAAGCCCACGAGCCGCTGTTCGGCAGTCTTGATGTGGCCCAGCGATGCCAGTATGTCGGGGTTCTGCACCAGTGTTAGCGTCATGCCTTCGGTGTCATTCTTCTTCTTGATTTTGATATCGTCGGCGTGTGCGGGTCGGAAGTCGGCGACAGCGGCGCTGAGGATGGCGGCTCTGCACGCGGGAAACTCCTTCATGCAGACATCGTACATTTCTTGTGCACTCTCCACGTCGACGCGGAATATGTTGTCGTAGGGTGGCGTAGGCAATGCCGTGGGGCCTGCCACCAACGTCACCTCGGCTCCTGCCATTGCCAGTGCCTCTGCCACAGCGAAGCCCATCTTGCCAGTAGAATAGTTGCCTATAAAGCGCACAGCGTCGATGCGTTCGTAGGTAGGCCCTGCGGTGACGAGTACTTTGCCCTGTAGATGAAGGGCTGCGGCGTTGTGGGACGGGAGAAGTTCCGAAAGGTGGGACGGGGTATCTGTGGAAACGGGTCTCGCATTGGCATGCTCTGTGTTTCCGTTTGTTGCCGTCTCCTGTAGCCTCTGTAGCACGAAGTTGGCAATCTTTTGTGGCTCTGCCATTCGTCCTGTGTCTGCAGTGCCGCAGGCCAAGTCGCCGCTGTCGGGGTCTACGAAGCGCACGCCGTCCTTACGCAGTGTGGCGATGTTGCGCTGCACGGCGGGATTGTTCCACATCTGTGTGTTCATGGCGGGGCACATTACCACCGGTTTGCCAGTAAACGCCAGCAGCAAGG
>CAMURW010000084.1 GCA_947097635.1 uncultured Bacteroidales bacterium | reverse complement strand
CGCATTTCATGACGCTGCCTTCCATGCTGAACACTTTTATGCAGACGGCTTATCGTCTGCTTATGGATACGGTGTTCTATCTCATGGCCATTACTGTGCTGATGGGTGCCATCGGCAAGTTGCTGGTGGAGTTTGGCGTGGTGCGTCTTATGGAGGTCATCCTGCGTCCCCTGATGAAGCCTCTCTACAATCTGCCTGGCGTAGCGGCATTGGGTGCTGTGGTGACGTTCCTCAGCGACAACCCCGCCATCATCTCGTTGAGCAGGGATAAGAATTTCAGTCGCTACTTCAAGAAGTATCAGTTGGTCAGCCTCACCAACTTCGGCACCGCCTTCGGAATGGGACTGGTGGTGCTGGCATTCATGACGGGTCTGGGCTTCGGCAAGGGCGCCCTGATAGGCGTAGCAGGTGCCGTGATAGGTAGCATCATCTCTACGCGCCTCATGCAGCATTCCACTCTCAGGACCTATCCCGACATGGATGCCCCCGTGGTGGAAGGTCAGGGCGATGGCGACGAGCAGCAGATTTCCATGAAGAGCGAAGGCAGCGTGATGCTGCGTTTCCTCAACAGCATTCTGGACGGTGGCAAGAGCGGAGTGGATATCGGCCTGGCCATCATTCCAGGTGTGCTGGTCATCAGTACCATTGTCATGATGTGCACTTTCGGACCCGCAGACCCTGCCGTAGGCTATGCAGGCGTGGCATATGAGGGCGTTCCCGTCATTCCTTGGTTGGCCGGCAAGATAAACTTCGTGTTCAACTGGATCTTCGGCTTCACAAGCCCTGAACTGCTCTCTTTTCCTATCACCGCACTGGGAGCGGTAGGCGCGGCCCTGGGTCTTATTCCTCGCTTTGCGGCCAGCGGCATCGTGAACACCAACGCCATCGCCGTATGTACCGCTATGGGTATGTGCTGGAGCGGCTATCTCTCCACCCACACCGCCATGCTGGACAGCCTGGGTTATCGCAAGCTCATAGGCAAAGCCATCGGTGCTCACACCGTCGGCGGCCTCTGTGCTGGCATAGCAGCCCACTGGCTGTATTTACTTCTTGTGCTGATTTTCTAGTTTTTCCCCACATCCCCTCGGAAGGGAAATGGAACGAAAACTAACATATGTTTGATAAATAGACTACACCCTCTGGAGGAATTATTACCCTTTTCCGGATACCAGGGGTTAAATACTAAATAATTTTATGTTATGCAACCATTAGTAAGTATCATTATGGGTTCCATGTCCGATTTGCCGGTTATGGAAAAAGCGTTCCTGTTTTTCGACCAGATGGAGGTCCCCTTCGAGGTCAATGCGCTCTCCGCTCACCGCACGCCGCAGGAAGTGTCTGACTTCGCCCGTGGCGCTCAAAAACGCGGCATCAAGGTCATTATAGCTGGTGCTGGAATGGCAGCCGCTCTGCCGGGTGTGATAGCTGCCGAGACACCGCTGCCAGTCATCGGCGTACCCATCAAGGGCAGCGTTTTGGAAGGTTTGGATGCCACTTTCGCCATCATGCAGATGCCTGGCGGCATTCCCGTCGCCACAGTGGCTATCAACGGGGCACTGAACGCCGCCATCCTTGCTATGCAGATGCTGGCACTGGGCGATGACTCTCTTATGGCCAAGCTGGTGGACTACAAAGCTAGCCTGAAGCAAAAGATCGTCAAAGCCAACGAGGACCTCGTCAAGATAGAGTATAAATTCAAGACTAACTAGAATAACAAAACCGCCTCCGTGCATACTCCCGTTTAGGGACTGGGGCTTTTCCAAGCATGATTACCATAGGAATCACGGGAACACTGGGAGCCGGCAAAGGCACCATTGTCGATTATCTGCTGAAAAACAAGAATTTCGTGCACTACAGCGTGCGCGCTTTCCTCGTCGATGAGATAGAACGCCGCAAGATGCCCGTCAACCGCGACAGCATGACGCTGGTGGGCAACGATTTACGTGCCACTCACTCGCCCTCATATATCGTGGAACAGCTCTATCAGCGGGCACAGGCCTCTGGCAGTAACTGCATTATCGAGAGTGTACGCACCCCTGGCGAGGTGACAGCCTTGCGCAAAAAGCCGCATTTCTACCTCTTCGCCGTGGATGCCGCCCCCAAGATGCGCTACGAAAGGGTGGTGCTGCGCGGCAGTGAGACGGACCACATCAGCTACGACACTTTCCTTGCCAACGAGCAGCGCGAGATGAGCAATACCGACCCCAACAAGCAGAACCTCGGTGCCTGCATCCGCGAGGCTGACTACCGTTTCGACAACAGCGGCACCATCCAGCAGCTCAACGAGCAGGTGGAAAAGGCACTGAAGGAGATAGAACGTCGTGAACAGCAACCCAGTTACACGCGCAGTTATCAGGCACCCACAGCCATAAGCCAGCAGCGCTACGTGCGTCCCACCTGGGACGAATACTTCATGGAACTGGCACGCACGGCAGCGCAGCGTGCCACCTGCGACCGAGGGCGCAGCGGCTGCGTCATCGTCAAGGACAAGCAACTGCTGGTCACAGGCTATGTCGGCTCGCCCAGCGGCTTGCCGCATTGCGACGAGGTAGGGCACCTGCTGCGCCAGACCATTGAAAACGACGGCAGCGTCACCACGCACTGCGTGCGCACCGTCCACGCCGAGCAGAATGCCATCTGCCAGGCAGCCCGCAGGGGCATCGCGCTGGACGGTGCCACCCTCTACTGCCGTATGACACCTTGCCGCACATGCGCCATGCTCGTCATCAACTGCGGCATCGAGCGCGTAGTCTGCGAGTACAAGTACCACAACGGCGAAGAGAGCGAAGACCTCATCCGCCAAGCAGGCATCAAGTTGGAGTTCTTCCACAACGAAATCCTGCGATACGACAAGCAATGACTCCAGTTCCTCATCATCCGTTCCCAGGATGCTTAGGATGCCCGTCCATTTCCTCTGCTGCTAACCTCGTCCCAGCACCGTCTTCGTATCACCATGCCTGGCACCTCCAGTGCAGTCTATGATGGCGTTAGGGAGAAAGATGCTTGTATTTCAAGATCATCAAAGGGTTGTATCGTGCGGTGTTCGTCGAACTGTCGAGACCGCAAGAAGGACGACTACATGACATAGACCTACGACTTCGGCGACGACTGGGAACACAATGGTACAAAATCTTTTTTGTAATGTCATCCCAATGTGGATGACGAGGCTCAATAGTATTATAATCAAATTGTTATATAATTATGGATAATGATTACGCTATAGGTATTGACGTGGGTGGTACCAATACGGATATGGGACTGGTGCGTAATGATGGCACTATCATCGCACGTCGCAATATTCCCACCAACAAATACACGGACTTCGGACCTTACATACATGATGTGATGGAGGAGGTGAACGACATGGTGCGTGAAGAGGGCATAGCAGACATCATGGGCATAGGCATCGGCGCTCCCAACGGCAATTTCTACACTGGATGTGTGGACAATGCCCCAAACCTGACCATGAAGGGCGTGCTGAACTTCGCCGTGGAGATACACAAGTACAGAGACGTGAAGGTGGTGCTGAGCAACGATGCCAATGCTGCCGCATACGGCGAGAAGGTGTATGGCGGTGCACAAGGGATGCAGAATTTCATCATGTTTACATTAGGCACTGGCGTGGGGAGCGGCATTGTGGTGGACGGCAAGTTGGTGCACGGTAGCACTGGTGCTGCTGGCGAGCTGGGACACAATATCTTAATTCCCAACGGAAGGTCATGCAGTTGCGGCAGAAAAGGGTGCCTGGAAGCCTATACCAGCGCTCGTGGCATCGTGCAGACCTATTGTGAGACCCGCAAGGCAGAGGGGTACAACACACCCCTGAAATTGGGATGGATAGGCAACGAGGTGCCCGATGAGGAAGTCACCAGCAAGATTGTCGGCGACGCGGCCAACGTTGGCGACCCCGTGGCACTGAGAACCTATGAGAAGACTGGCCACTGGCTGGGCATTGCTATGGCCAACGCCGTCACCTTCAGTTCGCCGCAAGCCATCTTCCTGATGGGAGGGCCCACCAAGGTGGGAGACCCCCTGATGAAACCTTTGCGCGTGAGCTTCCAGAAACACCTGCTGAACATTTACGAGGGTACCTGTGACATACGCATGAGTCTGTTGAGGGCCAATGAGGTGGCGATATTGGGTGCCGCAGCGCTTATTAGTTAGGTGCTGATGGACGATGGCCTTGCTTTTTTGCTAAAGAAATATGAAATGAAAAAGCCATTCTCTCTCTTCGTTGTGGGCTTGGTGCCGTTGTTTTTCGCCTGCAACCGCAGTATGACAGGTTATGTCAACCCCTTTGTGGGCACGGCGGGGCATGGCCATACGACACCGTCGGCGACAGTGCCCTTTGGTATGTTGCAGCCTGGTCCCGACACACGATTGGATGGCTGGGATGGCTGTAGTGGATACCATTATTCCGACGATACCATCTATGGTTTTTCCCACACCCACCTCAGTGGCACGGGGTGCAAGGACTATTGCGACCTGCTGCTGATGCCTTTCTGCGATAGTTTCAGCGTAGTGAATAAGGAATATTGCTCCACATTCAGCCACCGCAACGAGAAGGCATCGCCGGGATACTACAGTGTCATCCTCGATAAGAACCACGTGAAGGTGGAACTCACTACTACCCAACGTGTGGCCTACCATCGCTACAGTTATCCCAATCGCGGCATAAAAGGGTTTCTCATAGACCTTTCCCACGGCGACAACACCATCGATGCCGATTTCACTTCCATAAAAAAAGAAAACGGAACGACACACCTCTCCGGTTACCGCCGCAGCGCCGCATGGAATCCCGACCAGAAATTCTTCTTCGTTATCGAAATCGCCAACGAAGTGGACAGTATCGTGTTCTTCGGCGACGATAAGCCCCAATCTCTCGAAAGTTGGTTTCATAGCAATAACACCGCGTGCAAGAATGTCAAGGCACTCGTCTTTCTGAAAGAAGAAGAACGCGAGGCAAACTTGCGTGTGGCAGCATCGTCTGTAGACGAGGGTGGCGCACAGAAAAACCTGATGGCTGACGGCACACGCAAACCTTTCAAGGAGGCGCGTAAAGCGGCCGACGAACTATGGAAGAAGGAACTGAGCAAGATTGAGGTGGAAGGAAGCCTTTCGACAAAAAGGGTGTTCTATACCGCACTCTACCATTGCTACACGTCGCCTTATCTGTTCAATGACGCGGACGGACGCTATCGTGCCACCAACGACGGTATCTACTGCACCGACGGCATATACAACCACTACACCGTATTCTCACTGTGGGACACCTATCGTGCCCTTCATCCGTTGCTGACGCTCGTCGACAGAGCGCGGACCTACGACTTCATCACTACCTTTGCCCACGAATACTGCGCTAGTGGAGAGCTGCCCATGTGGGGACTGGCGGGATACGAGACCCACTGCATGATAGGTTACCATGCCGCCCCAGTGATGCTGGAAGCACAAATGGCGGGCATTTTGGATAGCCTTAGCGTGCCCATGAAGCAAGTGCTACTGGACGGCCTCGTGGCCACCAGCAACCGCGACGAGGGTCAACGCCAATATGCCATGCATGGGTATCTGAGCAGCGAGATAGACAACGAGAGCGTGAGCAAGACATTGGAGTATGCGTACGACGACTGGTGCATCGCCACCATGGCCAAGAGGTTGAACCTGCCTACGAGCGATAGTATTTATAAAGTATATATCCGTCGTGCACAAAGCTGGAAGAACGTGATGGACAATAATGGCTTCATGCATGCACGCCGCAATGGCGGATTCGTCACTCCATTTTCGCCTGCCGAGGTAAACAACCATTTCACTGAAGCCAATAGCTGGCAATATAGCACCTACGTACCCCAGGACGTGGAAGGATGGATTGCCGCCCTTGGCGGTGAAGAAAAGGCGGTGGCTTTTCTCGACAGTCTCTTCAATACCAGCAGCAAAACAGAGGGGCGCGAACAAAGCGACATCACTGGACTCATTGGACAATATGCCCACGGCAACGAACCTTCGCATCACGCCACCTATCTCTACGCCTATGTGGGACGACAGTACAAGACAGCGGAGTTGGTGCGCCGCATCGGCAATGAATTCTACACTATTGAGCCGGATGGGCTCATAGGCAACGAGGACTGTGGCCAGATGAGTGCGTGGTATGTGCTGAGTGCCTTGGGATTCTACGAAGTGTGTCCCGGTAGCGGCGTGTATGTGATTGGCAGCCCCCTGTTCCGCAAGGCGACCATTCATCTGGAGAACGGCAAGGATATCGTAATCATCTGCAAGCACCAAAGCATGAACAACTGCTATGTACAAAGATTCTCCATGAACGGCAAGAGCCATCCCGCCAGCTATGTCACCTTCGACGAACTAAAAGACGGCTGCACTATGGACTTCGTAATGAGCGGCAAGCCCAACAAAGACTTCGGAACCCGAATGGAAGACAGGGTGCACAGCCCCTTGTGGAAAACGAAGGCGGCATTATCGTATCTGCCAATGCCCTCCTTTGCCACATGGGAAGAACGTTTTGACGGCACAAAGAAGGTGCAACTGATGCTGCCCACAGGAGCACCTAAGGGTACGAGAATATTTTATGAAGGGGCCTGTATACAGGTGCTGCGTTGCATCATCCTTCAGCATGATGCCATCCGGAGTGTCTGCATGTGCCACTTCATAAAATATTCTCGTACCCTTAGGTGCTCCTGTGGGCAGCATC
>CAMURW010000083.1 GCA_947097635.1 uncultured Bacteroidales bacterium | reverse complement strand
TAGCGGTGTCGTATTCTATTCTGTCTGCGGTGATGCGTTTGGTGAGTTTGTGGCCTTGGTCGAAATGCTCCATGGCAAAAGCGTGTGCCGTCCTTTGTGTCACCTCGTAGCTATCGCTGCTCACTTGCACCCCTGGCGCGCACTGGAAATGGATGTTGCTGTAGTAGTTGCGCCTCATGCTGTGGGTGTGTATGTAGTTTTTCTCGAATTCCAGTTGTGTGCGCGTGGTGATGGGGATGACGAAATTGCCCAGAATCAGCACCAACAATGCCACCAGGATGCTACCATACAGATATGGTAGCAGCATACGCTTGTAGCTGATGCCGTTGCCCAGAATGGCAATAATTTCCGTGTTGCTGGCCATCTTGCTGGTGAAATAGATGACGGCGATGAAGATGAAGAGGGGGCTGTAGAGGTTGATGAAGTTGGGGATGAAGGTGGCATAGTACTGAAAGACGATGGCTTTCAGGGGGGCATGGTTTCCCAGAAAGTCGTCCATTTTCTCGCTGATGTCGAAGGTTGTCACGATAATGATAATCAAGGCGATGGCGAGCAGGAAGGTGAGGATGTATTTCAGCAGTATGTATCTGTCCAGTTTCTTCATGGGGTAGCAACGAGACGTGCCGTTGTCATTATTGGGAAGTTCCTAGGTGTAGAAAAAAAAGTTCTATGTCGGAGAATGGTGAGAATCTTAAAAAAATCCCCGAAATCCATGAAGCCTTCGGGGATTTATTGCAACCTTGCGATAAGGTATGTCACGTTATGTTTAGTTCATGGCGAGGCAGCTGTTGCCTTCCACGGCGGCTCCGTAGGCTAGCAGGCCGTCCTGGTTCAGCGAAATGGTCATTGTTTCTCCGTTACCAATGTTGGCATCCACAGTGCCATTGCCATTGTAGCAGAACAGCTTCACGGTTTCGCCGTTGCTTTCCACGCTCCACGAGTCATCGTCCTCGTTGTGGATGAAATTCATCACTTCGCCGTTGGCGTTGGTGATTTCGTAGCCATCTTCCAGCGTCTTGATGGTGTACATCATGCCGTCGGAGCCTTTCACCTCTTTAATTATGTTGGCATCGGCTACGGGGTTGCTGCCCGTCCAGAACTCAACGGTGTTCAGCACCAGGGCATCGGCAGCCACTGTGAATCCGTAGACGGGAAGAATGTTGAGTCCAATGAATACGACTTCGTTGACGAACTTGTCGCCCAGGCTTTGGTTCCAATCCAGCACCTTGTTGGTGAGACTGAAGGATCCGATGCAGGAGGTCATCGCAAAACTGGCGATCAGGGCGATGGCGGCAGCTCTAATACTGTTTTTTTTCATTGCTGTAAGTGTTAGTTAATTATTAAGATTAAATTAAGTAATTGAGATTTCATTGTGAAACTGGGTCGTGCGCACTGCCGAGCCCCTGTGTTATGATGTTGCATTACAGGATGCCAAGCAAATGCTGGTATTTGGTGAGGCTGTCCAGCACATTGGTCTTCACATGCACGAAATCGTCCACTCCCAGTGTGCGATATGCTGCTTCGTGCTCTCCGGGAGCGCCAGCCAGCACAATGCTTTTCACCTTGCCTTTCAGCAGCGGGCATGCGCCTTCTGCCAGTGCCAGGTATTCGTCGTCGCTGCTGCACAGCACCACGATGTCGGCATCAGCCTTCAGGGCTGCTTCAGCACCTTCCTGAGGCGTGACGAAGCCGTTGTTGTCCAGTATCTCGTAGCCTGCCACACCGAAGAAGTTGGTGGCGAAGCCGCTGCGGGCTTTGCGCATGGTTAGGTTGCCGTATGTGAGCAGGAACACCTTGGGGCGGCATCCGCTTTGTTCTGTGGCTAGGCGAAGGTACTCGAAGGTCTGGGCACCGCGATAGGGCTTCAGTATTTTCAGCAGAGGTGCTTCGTCGTGATGGCAGCAATGTCCTTGTCCGTGGTGACAGCGACCTTGTCCGTGTTGTTCCTCCTGTGGGAAGTGCTCCATGCCTTTCTCGTTGAGGTTGGGGAAGATGTTGGTGCCCAGTATGGGCACGCGGCGCTGTGCTATCTGCTTGTCCATTTCCTGCGCCGTCTTTCCCACCTCGTCCTGTATGTATCCTTCATCCACAGCTTTACGGAAGCCGCCTTTTTCTTCCACGGCCACAAACTTCTGCCAGGCGTACTGCGCTATGCTGTTGGTGAGGTTCTCTATGTAGTAGCTGCCAGCGGCGGGATCCACGATCTTGTCCATGTAGCTCTCCTCCTTCAGCAGTATCTGCTGGTTGCGGGAGATGCGGTAACTGAAGTCGTCGGCTTCCTTGAAGGCAACGTCGAAAGGCGCCACGCTGATGCTGTCGGCACCAGCTATGGCGGCGCTCATGGTTTCCGTGGTGGTGCGCAGCATATTCACGTAAGGGTCAAAGATGCTTTTGTTCCACACGGCGCTGTCGCAATGGATGAATATCTTGTAGGCATCTTCGCGCTTCGGCTTGTATTCTTTCGCTATCTTGCTCCACAGCAGGCGAGCGGCACGAAGCTTGGCAATCTCCATGAAATAGGTGCTGCCAGTGGCGAAGCTCAGGGCGAGTTGCTTGGTTATTTGGCAAGGCTCCAGACCCTTGTCTGTGAGTTTGGCTATCCATTCGTTGGCGGCGGCAAGGCTGAAGCCTAGTTCCTGGGTGATGTTGCTGCCAGAGTTGCGGAACAGGTTGCCGTTCACGTTTACCACGCGGAACAGGGGCAGATGCTCTTCTGCGTAGTGTATCAGCTGCACTGCCAGTGTTACTTCGTCGTCGTCGCTGTGTTCCCAGCGGCCGTGCTTCATGGCTTTGCGGAAGGGATCGTAGTTCAGGCTGCCGGCGCAGGCCTTGGGGTCGAAGCCCATCTGCTTGGCGGTCTCCTCGAATAGCTGCATGACGGCCATCCAGTCCTTGCCGCAGGTGAAGTTGATTTTCACCTCGTTCGGCTTTAGTCCCTTCAGCAGCGTGGCCATATCCTCTTGGCTGGCGACGTGGCAGGTACGCAGGCCTAGGCTGGTGGCGCCGCGTTTCACGGCATCCACGGCGAAGGCGTTGGCCTTGGCGGGGTCCTTCTCTTCTATGTTCTGTCGCACTTCCCAGGTGTTCGTGGTCCCTTTCTTGCCACGGGTGTAGGGGTATTCGTTGGGGTTGGCGGCGAGGTATTCCAGCCCCTCCAGGTCTTCTGCACGATAGTAGGGCTTCACTTTGAAACCTTCTATGGTTTTCCACACCAGTTTCTTCTCGTAGTCGGCCCCTTTGAGGTCTTTATTGATAGCTTCCTCCCATTTTTCGGTGCTGATGGGCGGAAATTCGGCAAACAATTTATTGTCTTCCATTAGATTAACTTTTTTTTGTCAGTCATATTAAAGTTGCAAATATACGAATACTTTTCAAGTGACAACTAAAAAAACTGAAAAAGAAGAAAAAAGTAAGATTTCACGGCTTGGCTTTCGGTGTTACGAACCTCGCCATTGTGTTTTTTCTTTCACAGGTTGTTCAAAGAAAAAAATAGTTTTAACAATAAATTGTTCGCAATTCAAAAAAAAGTAGTAATTTAGCAGCGTGAAATGAAAGGTGTCAGAATATCCGAAATAAGTTGTAAAAAATTAAAGATTAAGTATATGGAACTAAAAAAATCGCCTAGGGCAGACCTTGAAAATAAGAAAGGTTTGTTCGCCGAAATCGGTTTGGTGGTCATTTTGGCCGCCGCTTTGGTTGCTTTCAACATCAAGTCCTACGACCAGAAAGACGTGAAGGTGGAGCAGCGCGAAGCAACTTCCGAAGTGGAAGAAAAAATCATCCAAACCCAAGAATTGGAGACCCCTCCTCCTCCTCCCGAACCAGAAGTACCCGAGGTGGTGACGAAAGTCAACGTTGTGGAAAACGATGCAGAGATTAAGAACGAGTTGGGTCCCGTGGACATGAGTGCCGACAATGCAGTGAACACTGAGGTGCAGCACGTAGAAGTGACCAAGGAAGTAGAGGTGGAAGAAGAGGAAGTACTGGTGTTCGTGGAAGAGAATCCCGAATATCCTGGCGGTGATGCAGCGCGTATGAAATTCCTCGCCGAGAACATGAAATACCCCCCTGCGGCGCGCGACAACGGTATCCAGGGTAAGGTATATATCCAGTTCGTGGTGGAGAAGGACGGTCGTATCACCAACGCCAGGGTGCTGCGCGACATCGGCGGTGGATGCGGTGCCGAAGCATTGCGCGTGGTGAAGTCTATGCCCAAATGGAAACCCGGCAAGCAGCAAGGCAGAGCCGTGCGTTCGCAGTTCACGCTGCCCGTGCAGTTCACCTTGAAATAATGTTCATCGACAAATAAATTATTAACAATCTAAACGATACGGGGGCTGCTTCAACGTCGCAAGGCGAGGAGGCAGCCCTTTTGTTGCATAATGATTAGCATCAACAACCTATCGGTGCAGTTCACGGGTCAGACATTGTTCCGCGGTGTCACCTTCAACATCGGCGACGGCGACCGCATTGGCCTCGTGGGTAAAAACGGTGCCGGCAAGAGTACGCTGCTCAAGATTCTGTGCGGACAACAGGAACCCGAAAGCGGCACCATAGTGCGTGCGACAGGGCAGGCGGTGGAATATCTGCCGCAAGAGATGGTACCCAATGGCAAAGGTACTATCATGGAAGAAGCACTTATGGCCTTCAGTGAGCTCAACGCGCTTGAAGACGAGCAGCAAAGACTCGCGCAGCAAGTGGCGGAACGTACCGACTACGGGAGCCAGGCATACGCCAAGCTGCTGCAGCAGCTAAACGACATCACTGAGCGCCTCAGCGTCATGGGAGTGGGCGGACGCCGCGAAAGCACCGAGAAGATACTGCTGGGTCTGGGTTTCCTGCATAGCGACTTCAACCGGAAAGTGGCAGAATTCAGTGGCGGGTGGCAGATGCGAGTGGAGTTGGCGAAACTGTTGCTAAGACGGCCCGACTTCCTTCTGCTCGACGAGCCTACCAACCATCTTGACATTGTGAGCATCCAGTGGCTGGAATCTTTCCTGCAAGGTTATCCCGGTACGGTGGTGCTGGTAAGTCACGACCGCACCTTCCTGGACAACATCACCACCCGCACCATCGAAATCACTGGCGGCCGCATCTACGACTACCGCTGCTCCTACAGCGACTATGTGATACGGATGCAGGAACGTCGGGCCAGCCAGATGGCACAGCTCACCAGCCAACAGCGACAGGTGGCGCAGATAGAGGCCTTTATAGAGCGTTTTCGTTATAAAGCCACCAAGGCCAAGCAGGTGCAGAGCCGCGTGAAGATGCTGGAGCGCATGGAGGAGGTGAGGGTGGACGAGGTGTCCACAGACAGCATCCATTTCCAGTTCCTGCCGGCACCCCACAGCGGCAAAATAGTCGTGGAAGCCAAGGACTTGGGCAAAGCCTACGACGACATGGCCGTATTCAGTGGAGTGGACATGCTCGTCACCAGCGGCAGCAAGATTGCTTTCGTGGGCAAAAACGGCGAGGGTAAGAGTACGCTGGCCAAAATCATCGTAGGCGACATACGCGACTACACGGGGCTGTTCCGGTTGGGTACGGGCGTGCAGCTGGGCTACTATGCCCAGAACCAGGCTGCCATGCTGGATGGCGGCAAGACGGTGCTCCAAACCATTGACGACATCGCCGTGGGCGACATACGCCCCAAAATTCGCAGCATCTTGGGACAGTTCCTCTTCGTAGACGACGATCTGGACAAGCGTGTCAGCGTGCTCAGCGGAGGCGAGAAGGCACGGCTGGCACTCGCCAAGCTGTTGCTCACCCCCAGCAACCTGCTCGTCCTCGATGAGCCTACCAACCATCTGGACATGGATAGCAAGGACGTGCTGAAAAACGCCCTGCTGCAATACGCCGGCACCCTCATCGTCGTAAGCCACGACCGCGACTTCCTGCAGGGTCTCACGAACACCCTCTACGAGTTTCGCGGTGGCGGCGTGCATGAGTTCAAAGGCGACATCTGCGAGTTCTTGGACTATCGTAAGATGCAAGACCTCAAGGAACTGGATGCCACACGAAAGACGCAGTCTGGCACTGGTTCACTCCCTCTCTTCGGCACTGCGGCCTCTCCGGCCCCAGTATCGCAAAGCAAGCTCAGTTACCAGCAAGGCAAAGAGCGCGAACGCGAACTTCGCAAGCTTCGCAACGCCGTGGCCAGGATAGAAGAAGAAATATGCGTCCTGGAATCCCAGATTGCCATCAGAGACACCCAGCTGGCTAACGCAGCCGATGCCACTCTCCATGACCCTGGTTTTTACAAAGAATACGATGCCTTGAAGAAACAGTTAGAAGACCGCATGAACGCCTGGGAGCGCGCCACCATCAGCCTCGAGTCCGCCGAGAACGTCTAACCGCAAGGCCGACATATATTTAGATGGCTGCCTGTGATCTGGAGAAAACGGTGCGCCGACGCGAGTAACAAATTGCCTCTGCAGTGGGTGCACATGCGTCTCAACTGGCAATCAACTTGTTTTCTCCTATTATACTAACTAATCATCATAATATTTATATATGAGCGGGTGGCCTGGATGCGAAGCATCCGGGGTCGCCACAAACTGCATAGGTTGTCTGAGTGACGAAGGTTGTCATCCTCACCATGTCACTCCCCGTGATATCGGCACGGTGAACGAGATGGTGAGGTAAGGGATGCGTGCTCCGTGGGGCGGGGATGGGTCGAGGGTGGGTCGGGGATGGGTCGGAAAGCTCAGACGCA
>CAMURW010000082.1 GCA_947097635.1 uncultured Bacteroidales bacterium | reverse complement strand
CCGCTACCAACGTGTGGAATTGCCACAGATACTACGTCCGCACATTTCACGACGACCAGGAGCAACTGACATTCTATCCCGAATACCGCGACACCCTGGGCGTAAAACCCGACGACTTCTTCCGCGCCAACAAGATTATCTTCACCATGACATCCCCCGAACTGTATAAGCACATACGAAACGAGATGCTGCGAGGCAGCGGCATGGTGACGGAAGCCAAGATAGAATACTACCAGCGCCTGCTGAATCCCTTGGCCATATTGGTGATGACCTTCATCGGCGTGGCAGTGAGCAGCCGCAAGGTACGAGGCGGCATAGGTGTGCATCTGACCATCGGCATTGCCATCGCCTTCACCTTCATCATCATCATGAAAGTAGCATCGGTCTTCGCCATCAACGGCAGCCTGTCGCCATTCATGGCCGTTCTAATGCCCCAACTCATCTTCGGCATCGCCGCCGTCTCCCTGGTCCGCGCCGCACCAAAATAGCCACAAGACCTTAATTGCCTACAACAACCTAAGAACTTTCAAACATAATAATACTTCAAACTTTCCCCCATGTCCATTCAAGAAATAGAAGACCAAATCGTTGACGAGTTCTCCAACTACGACGAGTGGCTGGACAAATACGCCTACCTCATAGAGCTGGGCAAAGGCTGCCCACAGATTGACGAACGAGAAAAGACAGACAGCAACCTCATCAAAGGATGCCAAAGTCGCGTGTGGCTAAGCTGCCATATAGAAGACGGCAAGCTGCACTTCCGTGCCGACAGCGATGCCGTAATCACGCGTGGCATCATTGCACTGCTGATAAGGGTACTGAACAACCAGACACCGCAGGACATCCTGGATGCCAAACTGGACTTCATAGAGAAGATAGGACTCGAGGAACACCTCTCCCCCACCCGCAGCAACGGACTCACCGCCATGGTGAAACAGCTGAAGATGTACGCACTGGCATTCAGCATGAAACAATAGCAACCACCACACACCCTTTCATTATGTCACTATTCAAGAAGAAGCAACAGCCGCTGAAAAACAACGCCAAAGATAAAGATGTTAAAACAAAGGTCGTGGCACAGCAAGCCTCTGCCGTCGCCGACAAAATGAGTGCCGACGAGCAAAAACAGGCAGAAGCCGAACGGGCACAAGCACAAGGTCCCAAGCCCAACGCCGACAGCATCAAACAGAACACCGTAAACGTGCTGAAGAGCATCTACGACCCCGAGATTCCCGTGAACATCTACGACCTGGGCCTCATCTACAACGTCACCGCAGAGCCTCTCAACGAAGGCTATAGGGTGAAAATACTGATGACGATGACGGCACCCGACTGCCCCGAGGCAGAATTCATGTTTCAGGACGTGCGTCAGATGGTACAATATATTGAAGGCGTGGTGGACGTGGATGTAGAGCTGACCTTCGACCCGCCCTGGTCACCCGACCGCCTCACCGACGAGGTGAAACTGGAGCTGGGACTAATGTAATGCCACTTTGTCTTACTTTCTGCCTAGGATGACTCTCCACGAAATCTTCAGTCGCAAGCAGCGTGTTTTTGTTAAAGATAGCACCGTGCAGGAGAACAACTCCCCCAGCGCTCTCACCTGGCGTCGCTTTCGCAAGAACCCATTGGCTGTTGGCAGTATCGTGGTTATCCTCTTCTTCGTGATAATCGCCCTCCTGGGCTACCTCATCACACCAGACCACACACCTCACTGCAACCAGCAATACCTGGAACTTACGGCACTGAAACCTGGCAGCAAAGCCACATTCATCTATGTGAACGACGGCGTGGAGCGGCAGCAGGTGTCGTGGATCACCAAGATGCTGAAAGGAGCTCCCCTGCCCTACACCGCCATTCCCGTCTACAGCCATCGTGCAATAGGCGACAGCATAGAAGTGGAGGCTTTCACCGGCAGCATTCCCAACGACGGGGAGGTACAACACTATGCCGCCAGCGACGTAAAGGACATCACCACGCGAACCTTCCTCTTCGGCACGGATGGTTATGGGCGCGACGTACTAAGCCAGATAATGATAGGTAGCCGCGTGAGCCTCAGCGTCGGTTTTATCGCCATTACCATCGCCCTGCTGATAGGTATCACGCTGGGCTCCCTCGCTGCCTACTATGGAGGCTGGGTGGACAACGCCATCATGTGGCTGGTCAACGTAGTGTGGAGCATACCCACGGTGCTGCTGGTCATCGCCATCACCTTCGCACTGGGCAAAGGGTTCTGGCAAGTGTTTATCGCCGTGGGACTCACCATGTGGGTGGACATAGCGCGTGTGGTGAGGGGACAGGTGTTCGGCGTGAAGAAGAAAGAGTTTGTGGAGGCGGCACGCGCGCTAGGCTTCAGCACCTTCCGCATCATCTTCCGCCACATCCTGCCAAACATCCTGGGCACCGTCATCGTAATTACCGCCAGCAACTTTGCCAGTGCCATACTGCTGGAGGCCGGCCTCAGTTTCCTAGGCATCGGCGTGCAGCCACCCATGCCGTCGTGGGGCAGCATGGTGAAAGAGAACTATGGCTACATACTACTGGACAACGCTTATCTTGCCTTCATTCCCGGCATAGCCATAATGATTATCGTCCTAGCCTTCATGATGCTGGGCAACGGCATCCGCGATGCATTGGACATCAAGAGCAAATAGCCTATTTCTACCACTCATTTTCAGCTCTTTTCTAAAATAAAGTTAACATCTGCTGTTAATCAAGAAAAAAGGTGTATTTTTGCAGAAATTTTCATCGGAACAGATGCAGCCTTTCCAGGTACGCAAAAGCCTCATAAATAGCTAAGAAAAAAAGAAAATGCGACAACGCCAAGACCTTGTACAGCTTACTAAAGGTTGTTCAAAGTAATCATGTCAAATAAAATTTAGTCAAATAAAAAAATAACAAAGAAAAAATGAGAAACGTATTAAAAATCTTTTTCCTAGCACTCGCTGCTAGCAGCATAATTTTTGTCTCTTGCAAAAAAGACGACAAGAAAGACGACAAAACCGTTTCCAAGGTAACGTTTGGCAACAAAGAATGGAATATCGCAAAAGCTGATGGCATATGCTACATCAAATACGATGAAATCCAGGCTGCCTTTTTTGCCGACAGCGTGAAGAAATTCCCCCATGCCTACATCGACGCTAACACCAAACGCGGTGCC
Source organism: uncultured Bacteroidales bacterium (assembly GCA_947097635.1). Taxonomy (GTDB): domain Bacteria; phylum Bacteroidota; class Bacteroidia; order Bacteroidales; family P3; genus Colimorpha. The sequence continues at coordinate 3,573 of CAMURW010000082.1, read as the reverse complement.
TACTCCGCCATCTTCGACACCGCCAAATTCGACTACAAAAACGACAACATCCTCGCAGTACAATACTGGACTAATGGATTAAACGTGGAAATAGGTGGCGAGACCATCGAAACCGGAGATTTCTGGGCCAAGAACGTGAGCTATGTTGTAGACTCCTTCGACGCCACCGGTGCCACTATCTCCTTCAAACTGAATGCTGACATGTTCGACGTTTACGAAACTTACACGAACCACTGGGATGTGAACAACGCCGCTACCACCAAGATGACCATTCTTGCCATCGACCAGACCGTGAAGGCCGACACCAGCGACTACGGCAAGGCCATGCCCGCCAGCAAAATAGTCCGCCCCGCTAGCCTTAAAGGTGCCAAATTTGTTAAATAATACTGTAAAACATAATAACGTTATTTCAATACAATGAAAAAAATATTCAGAATTGCCGCTCTCGCCCTTGTAGCCTTGAGCCTCACCGTAGCCTGCAACAACAAGACACAGGAAGAACCTCTTGACAGCATGCCCATAGAGGAAGCTCCCGTAGCTGAGCCTGTAATCGAAGAGCCTATGGAGGATACTACCACTGCCGTTGCGGAAGAACAAACAGGTCCTGCGACCAAGCCCACCGTTACCAAGAAAAAAAAGAGCAGCACCACTGCCGCCGCCAAGGCTGAGGAGAAAAAAGATGACAGCGAGGTGAAGAACGCCACCGCTATCCAGAAGAATGACAACTCTGAAGCTACGGGTACCACTATCAAGACCAACGGTCCCAAAAGAAAGAAATCCAACTAATCTGTTGCTTCTCCAAAAGAAGTCCGGACAGATATCCATTTGTTCGGACTTCTTTTGCGTTCCTTTTGCTTCTACCGTTCATGCAAAGAAAGTATTATATAATAATAAAATTGACGCTACTGGCAATGGCATTTTCCTCTTGCCATCGGGTAGTTTTCAATGCCGAGCAACAACAAACCGCCAAGGTAGCACAGGGCTATCTCGATGCCATGGCCAATTTCGACCCACAGGCTGCCATGCCATACGCCTCGGAAGAGACGCGACGCTACACCATACCCTTATTCACCGACATCATCGCACAGCTGGACACCAACTACGTGCAGTCGCAGATTCCTGCTACCATAGCAATAGACAGCATCAACATCCATGCCAGCGACACCACGGCGACGGTGTTCTTCACCAAGACCATGCCGCTGCAAACCAAACATCAGCAACTGGACATGGTGAAACGCCATGGCAAATGGCAAGCCCACGTTCCCACACAAGTACCAGCAGCTCTACAGTCTCACCGTTCCCTCGCCAATCAAGACTTTCACGACATAAAGGTGGAAAAGATGGAGCGAGTGAAAAAATAACAAAAAACGGCTTTCGAACTAATAACTTTATACAACATACAAACTTTATAAACTTCTCCCATGTCCCTTCTTTCCATCCGTAACCTTCACGCCTCCATTGGCGACAAAGAAATTCTTAGAGGTGTAGACCTTGACATCAACCGCGGTGAAGTGCACGCCCTCATGGGACCAAACGGTAACGGCAAAAGCACGCTGGCAGGCATCATTGCCGGCAACCCCAAATATACTGTCACGCAGGGCGAGGTCATCTACAACGGCAAGAACATCCTGGACCTCCCCGTCGACGTACGTGCCGCTGAAGGCATATTCCTAGGGTTCCAGTACCCAGTGGAAATCCCCGGCGTCAGCATTACCAACTTCATGCGCACCGCCGTCAACGAGCAGCGCAAATACCATGGCCTAGAACCCATGAGCGGAGCCGAGTTCATGAAAATGATGGATGAGAAGAAAGCCGTAGTGGAAATGACCACAAACCTAGCCAACCGCAGCGTCAACGAAGGCTTCAGCGGCGGCGAGAAAAAAAAGAACGAGATCTTCCAGATGGCCATGCTCAACCCCGCCCTTGCCATCCTCGACGAGACGGACAGCGGACTGGACATCGATGCCCTACGCATCGTCGCCAACGGTGTCAACAAATTGCGCACCAAAGACAACGCCACCATCGTCATCACCCACTATCAGCGTCTGTTGGACTACATAGTACCCGAATTCGTGCATGTGCTCTACGAAGGACGCATTGTGAAGACTGGCCCAAAGGAACTGGCACAGGAGCTGGAAGCGCGCGGCTACGACTGGATTAAAGAAGAACTATAAGCGAAAGGAAAATTCTGATGGATACAATCATACAACACTTTCGCGACCTGCCCCACATGATCAACCTCCGCGACAAGGAACTAAACATTAGCGAGGAGGTGCCACTGACAGGCTTCTCCAAAGCCAGTCGCAAGAACCTTAAGGACATCAGGGAAACATGGAGAGGTTTCGATATGTCGGACTACATCGATGACAACCTTGTCCTGCCTTCCCACAACGAAGAAGCCCTGCAATACAACGCGCACTGCAACATCCCACAACTAGAGACCTTGAAGATTTCCACGATCAGCGGATTCTACTACCAACCCATGCAACGCCTCAAAAACGGCATCATCATGGGAGGACTACGCGATGCCATGATGCAATGCGCAGAACTCGTGGAGAAAGGATTCGGACAAGCGATAGCACGCGAAAACCCCTACCAGAAACTCAACAACGAGCACTTCAGCGACGGCATTTTCATCTACATCCCCGACGGCGTGGAGATGCAGCAACCCATACAACTACAGAACATCGTGGCAAGCCCACACTCCTTGATGCTGCAAACACGAAACCTCATCATCGCAGGTCATAACAGCCACGTCACCATCATCCACTGCGACGACAGTGGCACCCCCAATCGAAGCGTGTCGAACAACGTCACGGAACTAATACTAGGAAGCGATAGCAACGTACAATACTACAAACTCGCCAACCTCAACAACGACAGTGCCCTGCTCAACCAAACCTATGTCACCGCACAACACAACGTGCAGTTCCTCAGCAACACCATCACATTCAACGGCGGACTGGTGCGTAACCATTGCGAAATACGTATGCAGGGCGAACACTGTGGCATCGAGGCTCACGGCCTATACCTGGTGGATAAAGAGCAGCAGGTAGACAACTACATCTACGTGGAACATGCAGCACCAAACTGCATTAGCCACGAGTTCTACAAAGGAATACTGGACGACCAAGCCCATGGCGACTTCAGTGGACATGTGCTGGTGCGCGACGATGCCAAGAAGACGGAAGCCTACATGAGCAACAAGAACATCCTGCTCACCGACACTGCCACCATCAACACACACCCCTTCCTGGAAATCTACAACGACGACGTGAAATGCAGCCACGGTACCACCACAGGTCAAGCGAACGACGATGAGATGTTCTACATCCGCAGCCGCGGCATCAGCGAACATGTTGCACGCACCATGCTGCTTTACGCTTTCTGCGATGAGGTGGTGAAGAAGATTGAGTTGCCACAGCTGCGCGACAGCATCGCGGACATGGTCAAAAAACGTCTGCACGGCGAACTGACAGCCTGCAGCGAATGCGCCATACCCTGCAGCAGCCCCTGCAACGGGCCAGCGGCCAATTTCCATATTGACAAGTCCAAATTATAGGAGCACCTATC
>CAMURW010000081.1 GCA_947097635.1 uncultured Bacteroidales bacterium | reverse complement strand
AAACACCAATCGAAAATAAAAACCTTGGGACTCCAAGAATCCCAAGAAGCCTATCACTCTCTGGGAAACCAAAGAGTCCAATAACCCTTAATCAATAAAAAAATATCAACGATAATGAAAAAGATTCTTTTTGTGATGGCCTTCGTGGCCTTAACGTTGGGTGTCATGTCACAAAATGCTAAGCTACCCGACAACATCTCCCTGAAGACCCTCGAGGGACAGACCGTGCAAAGTAGCGTCATCAGCAACGACGGCAAGCCTATCATTGTCAGTTTCTGGGCTACCTGGTGCAAACCTTGCATGCGAGAACTCAACACCATCAAGGAAGTCTATGCAGACTGGCAAGACGAAACTGGCGTGAAACTCGTGGCAATCAGCATCGACGATGCCCGCAGCAGCAGCCGTGTGAAGCCCCTCGTTAACGCACAGAGCTGGGACTACGAAGTGTATCTGGATCCCAATCAGGACATGAAACGTGCCATGAACGTAGTCAACGTGCCGCACACCTTCCTCATCAACGGAAAGGGTGAAATCGTAAGCCAGCACACCAGCTTCGTGGAAGGAGCCGAAGAAGAACTCTTCGAGCAAATCAAGAAAATAACAGAAGACGACAAGGCAACAGCCAAAGATGCAGATGCCGACAACAAGTAACACCACATACATCCACACCTCATCCGCCCACCAATATACCCTTCGCTTGTGGACGGATGAAATATATGCCTTTTCAGTACCACGGAAATTATTTTGTAATTTATATTATGAATAACATAAAATACGTTTGTCTCACCATACTGCTGGCCATCGGCATCAGTGCCACAGCGCAGGGCATCCTGGGAGGTCATGTCACTGGCAACGTGCAGCTGGACGGACAAGTGAGCCACCGCGACAGCATCATCGGTGCCAGCGACGTGCCAGAGAACCTGCTGATGAACACACGCGCCGACATCATCTACACCAATGGCAGCTTCAGTGCCGGCTTGCGCTTCGAAGCATACCAGAACCCCATGCTGGGCTTCAACCCGCAATACAAAGGACAGGGCATCGCCAATTATTTCGTCAGCTACCAGGGCGACAAACTCAGCGTCACTGCCGGCAACTTCTACGAGCAGTTCGGCAACGGCATGATACTGCGCACTTACGAAGACCGCTACCTGGGACTGGACAACTCGCTGCTTGGATTCAACGTGAAATATCGCCCCGTTAGCGGCATCACCCTCAAAGGCATCATTGGCAAGCAGCGCTACTATTGGGAACACGGCGACGGACTGGTACGCGGATTGGACGGCGAGGTAAACCTCAACGAGGTGGTGAGAACCTGGAACGAAGCAAAAACACGCGTCACTCTGGGTGTCGGTTTCGTCAGCAAATACGAACCAGATGCCACCATCCTCAGCGAAGACCCAAACTACAAACTCAACCTGCCCCTCAACGTAGGTGCCACAGCGCTGCGCGGCGAATTGACCCGCGGCAATTGGAACTTCATGGCGGAATACGCCTACAAGGGACAGGATCCAAACGTGATGAACGGCTACATCTACAAGCCCGGCAATGCCATCTTCCTCAACGGCACCTACGCTCAGCGCGGCTTCAGCGCCAACCTGCAACTCAAGCGCGTGGACAACATGGCATACAAAAGCGTGCGCAGCCAAACGGGCGAGATGCTCTACATCAACTACATTCCCTCCATCACCAAGCAATACACCTACGCCTTCCTCAACATGTACCCCTATGCCACACAGGCCACCGGTGAACTGGGACTACAGGGCGACATTATGTACACCCTCAAGAAAGGCACCGCACTGGGCGGCAAATACGGCACCGAGTTGCACCTCAACTACAGCGTCATCAATGGTCTGGACAGCACCAATGTGGGCGGTGCCGGCACCGACGGCTACACCACCGCCTTTATCGGCAACGGCGACCTATATTATTCCGACTTCAACTTCGAAATACAGAAAAAAATCGATATGAGCAACAAACTCGTCCTCATCTATGGCTACATGGTTTTCAATCCCGTGGTGGAAGGACACGCCAGCCACATACACCACAATCACATCGTGGTGGCAGAGTGGACGCACAAATTCGCCAAACAACGCGTGCTGCGTCTCGAAGGAGAATGGATGGGCAGCGACAGCAAATACACCGCCAAGGTAGACGACAAGCGCTGCGGCGACTGGATCATGGGGCAGGCAGAATACAACTTCAATAGCAACTGGTTCATCAACGTCAGCGACCAATACGCCTACAACGACGGCACAGGCAATTATTACAGCATCAACATGGGCTACGCGCATGGTGCCAGCCGCTTCGTCCTAGGCTACGGGAAGCAGCGCGAAGGCATCATCTGCGTAGGAGGCGTATGCCGTCCCGTGCCCGCCAGCAACGGTCTCACCTTCTCGCTTACCACGTCGTTCTAACATTTAGCAACAGCAAAAAAATATTTTAGCATATCATGAAAAAAATATTGAGATACACGATACTCTCCCTCCTGGCCTGCATCACGCCGATGGCCAGCTGCGACAAGATACAGGATGGGCAGCGCACCATCTTTGCCGGTGCCGCCGGCAAATGGGTGGATGGACAAGGAGTGGAGGATCACAGCCAGCGCATCTTCTTGGAAAAATATACAGGTCCCCGCTGCCCCAACTGCCCCCGTGCCGACAAAGTCATCGCCGAGGCACTGACAAAATACAACGGCACACTCATCGCCGTCTCCGTACACGACAGCAGCTACTTCGGAAAGCCTTACGGCAGTGCACTGGACCTGCGTACTGCTGACGGCAACATCTGGAGTTCCTTCTTCGGACTCAGGGATGCAGAAAAGCCCATCGCACTCATCAACCGCAACAAGGCTGGTGAAGCCTTCACGCAGTACCAACCCGCCAGCAACATGGACAGCTACTTCGACACCGAACTGTACCGTAGTGCCACCATCGCCATAGATGCTCGCGCGACCATGGAGAACGGTACCATGAACATCGATGTCAATCTGGAGTTCCTGCTGGATGTAGCACTCCCCCTCACCCTCACGGCACTCATTATCGAGGACGGCCTCATCACAACGCAGAACGACAATGGCAATATGGACACCGCCTATGTCAACAATCACATCCTACGCGATGTCATCACAGACGTGTGGGGAGTCGACGTCGATGCCGACGGCAAAGCTGGCACCAAGCGCTTCGTGCGTTTCACCTACCAGCCCTCTGGCGACCTGAAGTTGGAGAACTGCCACATCGTGGCATTCGTCTCCGACAAAGCCAGCCGACACATCCTCAACACCGCAGAGACCGATATTAAGTAGTGAAAAACTGGCTGCAGTGAACAAGAAAATTCTCAGTCTGGCTCTGCCAAACATCATTGCCAACGTCACGGTGCCGCTTCTCGGCATCGTGGATATGGCCATTGTGGGACACCTCGGCACGGCGCACATCGCCGCAATGGCCATAGGCACGGGAATTTTCAACCTCATCTACTGGAACTTCGGCTTCCTGCGCATGGGCACCAGCGGCTTCACGGCACAGGCCTACGGTGCCCGTCGTCTTGACGAGGCGGTGCACACATTACTGCGTGCTGTCACCATCGCACTGGCAATCGCACTGCTGCTGCTGTTGTTGCAGTGGCCCATCAGCCGCCTGGCATTGGTCATCTTCCACGGCAGCAGCCATATCCTGGAACTGGCACTCACCTATTTCTTCATTCGCATCTGGGCGGCACCTGCCACATTGGGACTCTACGCCATCAAAGGATGGTTCATAGGCATGCAGAACAGTCGACTGCCTATGTGGATAGCCATCTTCCTCAACGCGGTGAACATCGTGGCCAGCCTGCTGTTCGTGCTGGTGCTGAAGTGGGGCATCGCCGGTGTGGCACTGGGCACTGTGGTGGCACAATACAGCGGAATGGCGGCGGCTCTCTTTCTCGCGCACAAACACTATGGCCGCCTCATACGTCGTCATCTAGACATTCGCGGCAGTCTGGACTGGGATACCATGAGGCGCTTCTTTTGCGTCAACGGTGATATCTTCCTGCGCACCGTATGCCTCGCCGCCGTCTTCACATTCATCACCGCAGCCAGTGGACGCATTAGTGACGAGATACTGGCAGTGGACGCACTGCTGCTGCAGTTTTTCACCCTGTTCAGCTACTTTATGGATGGCTTCGCCTATGCTGGCGAGAGCCTTGTGGGACGATACATCGGTGCACGCGACAGCCGCCGCCTGCGCCAAAGCGTGAACTACCTGCTGCTATGGGGGATGGCACTCACGATGTTGTTCACTATCCTTTATGCGCTGTGGGGCGAGACCTTCATGCACATCTTCTCGGACGACGAAACCATTATCGCCGCCACCATGCACTACTCCTTCTGGATACTCGCCATTCCTGCGGTCGGGTTCTCCGCCTTCCTCTTCGACGGCATCTTTATAGGCGCCACTGCCAGCAAGGCCATGCGCAACGCTATGTTCATAGCCACCGCAGCCTTCTTTGCCGTCTACTTCGTCGGCAAAGCCATCTATGTAAACACACAATTGCCATCACCCGTTGCCAAATCCATCTGGAACAACATCCTCTGGATCGCTTTTATGGTCTTCCTCTCACTCCGCGGCATCCTTCAGGCCATGCAACTGCGACGCCACGTATACGCGCAGGTGGAGACATATTAATAAAACATATTAAACCATAAATACCACACCCTACTACCCCCAAAAAATCATTCGGAACCGAACATACAAGATCATCAAAAAATATCACAATAAATCTTTACACTTATGAAGAACATTACCACACTCCTTCTCATGGCATTCCTCGTCGTTGCAGCACACGCTGTGAACGTACAGAATATGCCCATCGCACGCATCCAGCCAAACGGCGACACTCTGCACTGCTACGTCACCGGCGACGAGTTCTACCACCGTCTCCACGATGCCCAAGGCTACACCATCCTACGAGACCCCAGCACCGGCTACTACGTCTATGCAGAGATGATAGACGGCAGCATGAAGCCCGGCAGTCACATCGCGGGACATTCCGACCCCGTAGCACTGCACCTCACCCCCGGGCTATGCGCCACGCCGCAGGAAATACAAGCCCGCCGCAGCGCCTGGGAGATACCGCAACGCTACCGTGTGCCACAGAAAGGCTTCACACCACGCCTTATAGGTAACTACAGTGACAATGACAACACCAGTGACAAGGCTTCTACCTCTACCACCAATCACGGCGTGATGAATAACATCGCCATCTTCATACGCTTCAGCGATGAAAGTGGGTTGATGCAAAGCTTCGCCAACATAGACAGCATGTTCAACGACACCAGTGCCACAGCCATCAGTATGCGCGACTATTTCCATCAGGCTTCCTACCACCAGATAGACATCACCACCACCTTCTACCCCACCCCTGCCGGCAACACCCTGCGCAGTTATCAGGACAGCCACCCACGCAGCTACTACCAGCCCTACGACTCCACTACGAACACCTGTGGCTACAGCGACGACAACGATCGTGCCAACCGTGAATTCACGCTGATAGAGAACGCCGTGAACTACATCAACGCCAACTACCCCGTCCCTACCAACCTCAACCTAGACTGCAACGGCGACAACCTCGTGGACAACGTCTGCTTCATAGTCAGCGGCACCTACACTGGGTGGAACGACCTGCTGTGGCCGCACAAATGGAACCTCTACGACCGCTACGTCTACATCAACGGGAAGCGCGTATACACTTTCAACCTGCAGCTGGAAAACAGCGGCAGCTACTTTTTCGGTGTCTCCACCTTCTGCCACGAGATGAACCACACCCTCGGTGCTCCCGACCTCTACCACTACTACCACTCCACCGACGTCAGCCCCGCCGGTACCTGGGACCTCATGTGCAGCAACACCAACCCGCCACAGCACATCAGCGCCTATCTCAAATATCGCTATGGCAACTGGATGGACACCATCCCCGAGTTGGTGGACAACGGCACCTACACCCTGCACAGCAACGCCAGCGGACACCAGAACTTCTGTTACCGCATCCCCAGTCAGCATCCCAGCCAATACTACGTGCTGGAATATCGAAACCAGCAAGACCGTTACGAGAATATGCTGCCAGACAAAGGGCTGCTCATCTGGCGCATCGACACGCGCTTCAACGGCAACGAAATGTTCGATGACAGCGTCACATTCGACGAGATATTCCTCTTCCGCCCAGAAAGCTACAGTGCCACGATGAACGGCAACCCATACCTCGCCAGTTTCCGCGGCGGCACCAGCCGCGCGACCTTCAGCGCCAATACCAACCCGCCAGCAATCCTCACCCTCGACATACCGGACACCACCATCGCCATCAGCGTCATCAGCGATGGCAACGACAGCACCCTCACCTTTACCTACACCACTACGCGGCCGTCCGCACCCGCACTGGATAATGGTCACTGCCTAGTCACCGTGAAGATGCACGATCAGTACAGCGACACTTGGAACGGCGCCGCCCTGCGGCTGGAGAGCGGCAACGGCCACCTCTACGGATCCGCCACCATGGGGCAGCAAACGGCAGACAGCGCCACCGAGCACATCAACATCCTCCGCGGCGACAGCATCTATGTGCGGTGGACACCTGGCAACTACCCCGACGAATGCAGTTTTTCCATCCTCGACCAGCAAAGCACCGTCCTCTTCAGCTGCACCAATGCCGAACAGCTGGCCAACCTAGCCACTGTGATACCCGACGGTTGCCCCTCGCGGTACAGCAGCCTCAGCGTCACCGTTGCCGTCAACGACTCCAGCCTAGGCACCATAGCTGGCGACGG
>CAMURW010000080.1 GCA_947097635.1 uncultured Bacteroidales bacterium | reverse complement strand
AGCAAGATGAAGCTGACGAGTGCGACGCCGGTAACGCCGTAGGTCTCGAAGCCGTCGGCGGTGGGCCCAATGCTGTCGCCTGCGTTGTCGCCCGTGCAGTCGGCGATGACACCGGGGTTGCGGGGGTCGTCTTCGCCGATGTGGAAGACCACTTTCATGAGGTCGCTGCCAATGTCGGCGATCTTGGTGAAGATGCCACCGGCGATGCGCAGGGCGCTGGCACCCAGGCTCTCGCCAATAGCGAAGCCCATGAAGCAACTACCCGCTAAGTTCTCTGGCATGAGCAGCAGGATGACGAGCATAAGGATGAGTTCTATGCAGATGAGCACGATGCCGATGCTGATGCCGCTGCACAGAGGAATGTTGAAGAGTTCCAGAGGTTTGCGGCGCAGACTGGCGAATGCCATGCGGGCGTTGGCATAGGTGTTCATACGCACGCCGAACCACGCCACTCCGTAGCTGCCCAGGATGCCGATGACGGTCCATGCCAGCACCAGCAGCACGGAGCCAAAACTCATGCGGCTAAGCACACCGAAATAGAGCGCCATAGCAGCACCGATGAAGAAAAAGAGCAGTATGAGCAGTTTGCCCTGTTGCTTGAGGTAAGTGGAACAGGTCTTGAAAATGACCTCTCCGATTTCCAGCATACTCGTGTGAGCAGCCATGCGACGTACTTTGTTGAACTGCCAGAACCCAAAGAGGAGTCCCAGAACTACGATAAGGAATCCCCAGTAGAGGATTTTGGTGTCGTCGCTGTGGGCGAAGCCCTGTGGCATCATCAGGTCTGCCTCGCTAGCCATGGTGAGCATGGGCAGCGCAATGCTTGCTAAAGTGGTAAGCAATTTCTTCTTCATAAGAAATTTTTGTTAGTGATTTTGAACTATATTTTTTGTATTATTTTGTGGTGGCAGGGGCGGAGGATATGGACAAAAAAAAAGTCCCCCCTGCGGAGACCTTTTCTGTCGTTCATTGAGCAAGGATGAGTATCTCATTCCGCTGACATTTTACTACGCCAGTTCGAATTGCGAACTTCCTCTCCTCCTCTCTGTTTACAACCCGTACCTCTCCTTTTGCAAGAGCAGAAATAATAGGAGCGTGGTTGTTCATGATTTCAAACAAGCCACTGGTACCTGGAAGCTGCACCAACGTAGCCTCCCCCTCGAAAAGGGTGGCATCTGGTTTCGTGATTTTTACTTGCATGAGGATATGTCTGTAATAGTGTTATTGTTCTTTCGTTTCAGCGAGAATCTTTTCACCTTTCTCAATAGCTTCCTCAATGGTGCCGACGAGCAGGAATGCCTGTTCAGGCAGGTAGTCGACATCGCCGTTGAGTATCATCTTGAATCCTTTGATGGTGTCCTCAATGTTGACGAACTTGCCCGGAAGCCCCGTGAAGGCTTCTGCCACGTGGAAGGGCTGGCTGAGGAAGCGCTGTACGCGACGTGCGCGGCTCACCACCAGTCTGTCGGCTTCGCCGAGTTCCTCCATGCCCAGGATGGCGATGATGTCCTGCAGTTCGTTGTAGCGCTGCAGTATCTGCTTCACACGCTCGGCAGTGTCGTAGTGCTCGTCGCCCACGATGGCGGGAGAGAGAATGCGGCTGGTGCTGTCCAGAGGATCCACGGCGGGATAGATTCCCAGTTCTGCTATTTTACGCGACAGCACGGTCTGTGCGTCCAAGTGCGCAAAAGTAGTGGCAGGAGCGGGGTCTGTAAGGTCGTCTGCAGGTACATAGACGGCCTGCACCGAGGTGATGGAGCCACGCTTGGTAGATGTGATACGTTCCTGCATGAGCCCCATTTCGGTAGCCAACGTGGGCTGGTATCCCACAGCACTAGGCATACGTCCCAGCAGGGCACTCACCTCGGAGCCTGCCTGCGTGAAACGGAAGATGTTGTCGATGAACAGCAGGATGTCGCGTCCGCCGGTGGTCTCGTCGCCGTCGCGGAAGTATTCGGCCAGCGTTAGTCCGCTGAGTGCCACACGAGCGCGTGCACCAGGAGTTTCGTTCATCTGACCGAATACCATCGTGCATTTAGAGTTCTGCAGGGCTTGTGGATTCACTTTGGAGAGGTCCCAACTGCCCTCGGCCATACTCTTGTCGAACTCTTCCCCGTAGGAGATTACATGGCTCTCTATCATCTCGCGCAGCAGGTCGTTGCCTTCGCGGGTACGTTCGCCTACGCCAGTGAATACGCTCATGCCGCTGTATTTCTTGGCGATGTTATTGATAAGTTCCTGTATCAGCACGGTCTTGCCTACGCCAGCACCGCCGAAGAGGCCGATTTTACCGCCTTTTAGGAACGGCTGGATGAGATCGATCACCTTGATGCCGGTATAGAGAATTTCTTGGTTTGTGGCTAGGTTCTCGAACTTGGGAGGGTTGCGATGTATACTGTAACGTGTGGCGGTCTTCGGCGCTGGCATACCGTCGATTGTGTCACCAATCACGTTGAAAAGACGGCCATTAATGGTCTCGCCTACAGGTATGGAGATAGGGCTACCCAGACATACCACTTCCATGCCGCGCTGGAGACCGTCGGTGGTGTCCATGGCAATGGTGCGTATGGTGTTTTCGCCAATGTCCTGTTGGCATTCGAGGATGATTTCGTGTCCGTCGGGACGCGTCACTTTCATTGCGTCATAGATATCTGGCGGTGTCACGTTGTCGGGAAAGCTGACATCGACGACGGCACCTATAATCTGCGAGATTTTACCTTTAAGGTTGGATTCCATATCGCTAGTATACTTTGTCTTTTCTGCGTTTTTTTGAGGATGCGAAGTTACAACTTTTTTTTCAATTGTGATATTTTTATTCGAAAAAAGTTTTCCTCTCCGCTGTTGATATCTTTGGTTTTGCACTAAAATTTAGGCATTTACAATAGTTTGTAACGGTTTCCTGGAAGTGGTTTTACCAGCTTCTTCAGTTCCATGGAAAGTAGCAAAGTGGTGATTTGTGGCAGTGAAAAATTGGTTTTTTGCACCATTTCCTCTACTGAAACGGTATCGCCACCATGGCTGAGGATGTCAAACAGTGTCTGCTCGTCCCCAGGTAGGTCCAAGGTCAGCAGTGTCTGCTGTCCCACGCCTTGGAGGTTGTGAAGACGTTGCCAGTTGAGGGTGGCGAATAGGTCGTCGGCGTTCTCTATCAGTTGTGCCTTGTTGCTGGCAATGATGCGGTTGCAGCCCGAGGAGTACTTGTCGCCCACGCGGCCGGGAAATGCCATTACGTCGCGGTGATAACTGTGGGCTAGGTTGGCGGTAATCAGTGCCCCTCCTTTCACGTCGGCTTCCACCACCACAGTGCCATCGGTCATTGCTGCAATTATGCGGTTGCGTGCGGGGAAGTGGCCTGGCACAATGCGTATGCCGTGGGGGTACTCCGACACTATGCTCCCCCCGTTTTTTACAATCTTGCGTGCCAGATCGCGGTTTTGAGGAGGGTAAATCTGCTCTAGCCCATGCGCCATCACGGCAACTGTGGGAAGCCCGTTCGATAGTGCGGCACGATGTGCCGCACTATCGATGCCTAGCGCCAGTCCGCTAACCACCAGTATCCGCTCTTGACAGATGTTTGTCAGCAACTTGTCCACTTGTCCGCAGCCGTATTCCGTGGCACGTCGGGTGCCTACGATGCCAATGCTGCGCATGGCGTTGAGGTCAGCATCCCCCAGGCAATACAGCACGGTGGGAGTGTCGTCGCAGTCTGCATTGTTCATGCGTTGGGGGTAAGCGGCATCGGTATATGGGAGTGGGCGGATATGCTCTCTCTCGCAGTAGTCTAGCTCGTTCTGTGCTTTCTGTAGCAGTGCGGTGTCTTCAATGGCACTGATTGTGGCGGTGTGGTTGCCGAAGAGGGTCTTGAGGTCGCTGTGCGACATTTTGAAGACCGCCTCGGGAGTATCCACGATGTTCAGCAACTGCCTGATGCTGCGACAGCCTAGATGAGGCACCATCGTCAATGCTATGTGGTGAAGTATGGACACTTATTTTGCTGTTTTCTTGCGAGCGGGGGCTTTCTTCTTCGTGTCGCCATTGCGGATAATCTCTATGGCTGCGGTAAGTGTGATGGCGGTAGGGTCGCTGATGTCCTTGGGCAAGCGATAATTCGCCTCCTTGTAGGTGAGATATGGGCCATATTTGCCTATGTTGGCCACTACCAGTTCGTTCTCGTACTTGCCTAGCTCTTTGGGAAACAGCGCCTTCAGGTGTTCTTTCTCCTCGGCGGCGGTTCGCTTTGTGACAATAAGTTCGCTGGCACGATCCAGGTCAATAGTATAGGGGTCGTCGGCCTTGGCGAGACTATAGAATATGCCGCCGTGACGCACGTAGGGGCCAAAACGTCCTATGGAGACGGTAACAGGCTGTCCTTCGAACTCACCCACCGTTCTAGGAAGTCCGAACAGATCTAGGGCTTCTTCCAAGGTAATTGTGTTGATGCTTTGCCCGCGCTTCATACTGGCGAAAGTAGGCTTCTCGTCGGTATTGGTGTCGCCAATCTGTATCACAGGTCCGAAGCGGCCTATTTTGGCAAACACGTTCTTACCGCTCTTGGGGTCTACGCCCAGCAGGCGTTCGCCGCTGGTGCGTTTGCTGTTCAGTTGCGTGGCACGTACGTTTTTGTGGAAAGGACCGTAGAACTGGTCTATCACTTTGCGCCAGTCTTTCTTGCCCTGTGCTATCTCGTCGAAGTCCTTCTCCACGTCGGCAGTGAAGTTGTAGTCGATAATTTCGGGGAAATGCTCTATTAGGAAGTCGTTCACTAGGCTGCCGATGTCCGTAGGCACCAGTTTTCCGTGGTCGGCTCCCAGGTTCTCGGTGTGTTTGCTTTTCTTAACTTTGCCGCTTTCCAGCGTCAGCAACACCACGTCCACAGGAGTGGGGTCGAAGTCTTCCTTGCTCACGTATTCGCGTTTCAAGATGGTGCTGATGGTGGGAGCGTAGGTGGAAGGACGTCCTATTCCCAGTGCCTCCAGTTTGCGTACCAGACTAGCCTCGGTGTAGCGTGAAGGATGCTGCGTGAAGCCCTGCAGCGACATAGCGTTTTGCAGCGACAGGATATCGCCCGCCATTACGTTGGGCAGCAGTTGGTCTTTGTCTTTCTCTTCCTCACTTTCGTCGTCCGTGCTTTCGGTATACACCTTCATGAAGCCATCGAACACCACTACTTCTCCTTTGCATTCAAAAGGGTTGTCCACGGAGGGTGCTCCTATCTCTATGATGGTGCTTTCCAGCTCTGCATTGGTCATTTGGCTGGCGATGGTGCGCTTCCATATCAGCTCGTAGAGACGCCTCATGGCGGGTTCGGCATCGATAGTGGAGTGGTGTAGGTCGGTAGGGCGTATGGCTTCGTGGGCCTCCTGCGCTCCTTTCACCTTGGTGGTATATTTGCGCGTCTGGCTGTAGTCTTCGCCGAATATTTGTGTAATCACCTTTTTTGCCATTGCCAGTGCCACGTTGCTCAGGTTGGTGCTGTCGGTACGCATGTAGGTGATGAATCCGCTTTCATAGAGTTGTTGTGCTATCTGCATGGTGCGTGCCACGCTGAACCCCAGTTTTCGGCTGGCTTCCTGCTGTAGGGTGCTAGTAGTGAATGGCGATGCCGGCGTGCGCTTGGCGGGCTTGGTCTCCACTTTCTTCACGCTCCAGCTGGCTTTGCTCACCTGCTCCAGAAACTGCTGCGCCTCTGCTTCGGTGCGGAATCTTATCTTGTACTCCGCTTTCAGTGGCTGTTTTACTTCGTGGCACTGGAAGTTGGCAGTAGTGCGAAAGAAAGTCTCGCTTTTGAAGTCGCGTATCTCGTTCTCGCGTTCCACTATCAGTCGTACAGCCACGCTTTGCACGCGTCCTGCACTGAGGCTAGGTTTTATCTTCTGCCACAGGATGGGGCTGATCTCATAGCCTACCAGGCGGTCCAGCACACGACGTGCCTGCTGTGCGTCCACTAGGTTCATGTCTATGTCGCGTGGGTGCTCCAAGCTACCCAGAATGACGCCTTTGGTGATTTCGTTGAACACGATGCGCTTGGTCTTCTGAGGATCTAGTTTCAGCGTCTCGCGCAGATGCCAGGCTATTGCTTCTCCTTCGCGGTCTTCATCGCTAGCCAGCCACACCATGTCGGCTTGTTTGGCGGCTTTTTTCAACTCGCCTACCAGTTTTTGCTTGTCCTCGGCTATCTGATATTGGGGTGTGTAGTTATTCTCTATGTCTATGCTCATTTCTTTTTTGGCTAGGTCGCGTACGTGGCCATAGCTTGAGAGCACTTCATAGTCCGTCCCCAGGAACTTCTGGATAGTGGTTGCCTTGTGGGGAGACTCAACAATAAATAAGTTCTTCATTGAGATATAATATGAGCTAGTCTTTGTTAACGAGCCGTAGCGTTGCTTACAGCGTCCCTTTATGCCAGTGGGGCGGGGTAATAGTTACGGCTGCTTTCTTTACCTTTTTTGAATTTGCAAAGATAAGATAGATTTTGGAATACCGCCCAAAAAAAATATAAAACACTGATATACAAATGCGTTATGTCTTCTCGTACTATTCAGGTATCACAACAACTACCCTTGAAAAACAAAAAATAATACATAATATATTAAGAGGCTGCTTAATTATTTAAGAAAATGGTGTATGGAAGACAGGTTTGCCAACATTTTGAATGTTAATTAATAAATGGTTATCGGCAGGTTAATCGGGCATTTCTTCGTAATTTTGCAAAGCAAATCCAAACACAATGTTAGGGGGTGGGATTTGAAGGTTGTGCTTTGTCCAGAGGAATGCACAAAGAAGTTACAAGTCATTCCTCTCCGATGGATGATGGGTAGTAAACGGTCCTTTTCATGGCTTGAAAACTTTCGAAGACCCTACATCGACCTTGCAT
>CAMURW010000079.1 GCA_947097635.1 uncultured Bacteroidales bacterium | reverse complement strand
ACAGCAGCGAGTGCTGCATCAATACAAAAGCTTAAAGATTGGCCTGGCCGCATTGCTCCGCGACCGGGCTTTTTTCCACTTTTTTCGCATTGTTTTCCCCCATGTGCAGAAAACTTCGTACCTTTGCACTCCCAAACAAAGCCCCCCACCGACATGACGATGCGTCGTTAGTGCTTAACAATGAGCGTCTTGTCCGAAAAAAATATCAAATCGCGCATGTCTTCCCTCCTGTCTGGCGATGCAATGCAAGGACTTGTGATGAAATCCACCGGCAGCTGGTACCGCGTGCTGGGCGGTGACGGCGTGCGCCGCGACTGTCGTCTCCGTGGCATTCACCGCCTCGTCCGCGGCGCGCAGACCAACCCCGTGGCCGTCGGCGATTATGTGCGCTTTACCCTGGAGTCCGATGGCACGGGCCTCATCATCGCCGTCGAGGAGCGCCGCAACTGCATCGTCCGCAAGGCCGCCGGCCTCTCCCGTCTGACACAGGTGCTGGCGGCGAATGTGGACGTTCTCTGCATCGTGGCCTCCCTGCCGCCCCCGCGCACCGGCACAGTCTTTATCGACCGCCTGCTGGCCACCGCCGAGGCGCACGGCGTCCCCTCCTCCCTCCTCTTCAACAAATGCGACCTCCACGACGCCTCCCTGCTGCACGAGGAGCGTCGCCTGCGGCGCATCTACCGCGCGGCCGGCTATCCCGTCCATGTCGTCTCCGCCCTTCGCGGCGACGGCCTCGACCGTCTGCGCGCGCTGGTGTCCGGCCGCACCGTCCTCTTCTGCGGCCACAGCGGCGTTGGCAAGAGCGCTCTGCTGAATGCCCTGGACTCTTCGTTGTGCCTGCGCGTGGGTGCGGTGAGCCGCCGGAGCGGGCAAGGGCGCCACACCACCACCTGCGCCGAGCTGCTCCCCTTCTGCGGCGGCTATCTCATCGACACGCCCGGCGTCAAGGAGTTCGGCATGGCGGACGTCAGCCCCCGTGAGCTCCCCCATCTCTTCCCCGAGATGCGCGCCCTGCTTCCCCGCTGCCGCTTCTCCGACTGCACCCACCGCCGGGAGCCCGGGTGCGCGGTGAGGGCCGCGGTGTCGCAAGGCATCGTCAGCGGGGAGCGCTACCACAACTACCTCGGCATCATGGAGAGCCTCGGATGCGGGGACGTCTTTGTGTGATGGCCCCGTGCCCGCAGCCCATGGGGTGTTCGCAACGTCAATCTTCTACAACAAAAACCTTATCACAAAACAGATGGGAGAACATTTGGAAAACGAACGGGAAGGTCGCACCGAGCTGAGCGCTTTGGGCGAGTTCCCTCTGATAGACCGCCTCACGCGTGCCTTCTCGCCCCATCACGCGTGCACCGTCAAGGGCGTTGGCGACGACTGCGCCGTGCTTGGCGCCGGCCCCGTCAAGACCGTCGTCACCACAGACACCCTGGTCGAAGGCATCAACTTCGACATGATGTACACCCCCCTTCGCCACCTTGGCTACAAAGCCGTCGCCGTCTCCATCAGCAACATCGCCGCGATGAACGCCTCGCCCCTCCAGGTGCTCGTGAGCATCGCCGTCAGCAACCGCTACAGCGTTGAGGCGTTGGACGAGCTTTACCGCGGCATCTACCTGTGCTGCGATCGCTATGGCGTGGACCTTGTTGGCGGCAGTACCAACACCACCCCCCATGGCATGACCATCACCGTGACAGGCATCGGCGAGGCTCACCAGGACCGTCTGTCCTACCGCAGCGGCGCCGGGCTCCACGACCTCATCTGCGTGAGCGGCGACCTAGGCAGCGCCTACTGCGGCCAGCTCATCCTGGAGCGTGAGGGTGTCACTTACCGCGTGAACCCCCGGTACCGTCCGGATCTTGATGGCTACGATTACGTACTGGAGCGCTTCCTCAAGCCCGAGCCTCGCATGGACATCGTGGCGCTCCTTTCCCGGAAAGGGGTGGTGCCCACCAGCATGATAGACGTTTCCGACGGCCTCGCCAGCGAGCTCCTTCACCTGTGTCGCGACTCGCACCGCGGCTGCGAGGTTTACGAGGAACGCCTGCCCATCGACTATCAGACCACGCGCGTGTGCAGCGAGATGAGCAGCAACATGCTCCCCGTGAGTTGCGCCCTCAACGGTGGCCTGGACTACGAGCTGCTCTTCACCATCTCCCCGACGGACTACGAGAAGCTCAAGGACAGCACCGAGGTCCACATCATAGGGCACATCACCGACGAGCACATGCCCGCCTGCATGGTCACCCCCCAGGGCACCACCATCGCACTGCGCGCGCAAGGCTTCCAGAGCAACGAGGAATAGCCGCGATGGACGACGACGCGCTCGCCCAACACGCCTCGGCCCGGCCCGAGACGATGAGCGATGGGGCGTTTTTGCCACCGGATACCCCTCAGTGGGGGCTTGCCGCCGCCCGTAGGACAGCGTGGGCTTATTGGACCTTGTGCAGCTCTACTTCGTAGATCATGGTGGAGTAGGGGGGTATGCCCGCCTGCAGGTCGCCCTGTGGTCCGAAGGCCTTGTCGCTGGGGAAATAGAAACGAAACCTGCTGCCGGCATTCATATAGGTGAGACCTTCCTGAAGACCTTGGAACATGGGATTTCCGACGACATGCTTGATAGGTTCGCGGTTGCCGTAAGTTTGGTCGTACAGCTCGCCGTTGGAGGCAAAGAAAGAACGATAGTCGAACTCTACGACCTCTCCCCGTTTGGCGTTGGATCCCTTGCCTTCCTGCAGCACTTCATAATAGAAGCCTTCTTTGGCCTCTTTGATGTTGGGGACTTTGGCTTTTAACTGCGTGAAGTAGATTTTTTCGCGTTCTGCGTTGTCGGCTTGCTGCTCTTTCATCTGCTTCTGCTGGTTTAGGGCTAGAAGGGAGTTCAGGTCGAGGAGAAGATGCTGGAATGTGGTGTCGTCGATGGGTTGCTTTTTGCCTTCCAAGGTGTGACGCATGGCATCGAGGATGATGTCGTTGTTCAGTTTCATGCCGATGTTTTGCAAAGCAGTGGCGTAGCTTTCGCCCATCACCCAACTAAGACTGTCCCGCATGTTTTCCAGTTTTACGTTATCGGTGTCGTGCTGGCAGGCTGCGGTGCTGACGAGAAGCAGCGCCAGGAGGACAAGAGTGATGTTTTTCTTCATTTATGCAATTTAAGGATAATATGTTTATATTTGTTTTTGTGCGAAGGGTCCTTCGCCTCTTCGGATTAATATCCCAGTATCTTCAACATGCTTTTGTAACTCTGCTCTTTGGCGAATAGTTTGGTAGTGTAGTCGCCGTTTTCGTCCTTGTTGATGATGACGTGCTTGGGTGCTGGGATGAGGCAGTGCTGTATGCCGCCGTAGCCACCTAGGCTCTCCTGATATGCTCCAGTGTGGAAGAAACCGATGAAGAGTGGTTCGTCCTTTTGCAGTTTTGGTAGGAAGATGGCATTGGCGTGGGCCTCGGCGTTATAGTAGTCCTGACTGTCGCAGGTGAGGCCGCCCAGAAACACTCGCTGGTATTCGCAGTCCCAATGATTGATGGGCAGCATGATGAAGCGTTGGCTCAGTCCCCAGGTGTCGGGCAGCGTAGTGATGAAGGAACTGTCGATCATATACCAGCGTTCGCGGTCGTTCTGTTGCTTCTCGTCGAGGATGCTGTAGAGCACAGCACCGCTCTCTCCCACTGTGAAACTGCCAAACTCGCTAAAGATGTTGGGTTCTTCCACTCCGCGATGATCGCAGATGTTCTTTATTTGACGCAGCAGCTCTTCGGCCATATATTCATAGTCATAGGTGGCGGCCAGTGATGTTTTGATGGGAAAGCCTCCGCCCACATTGAGGCTGTCCAGCTCGGGGCAGCGCTGTTTGAGGTCGCAGTATACGTTGACGCACTTGGCCAGCTCATTCCAATAGTATGCTGTGTCCCGTATGCCGGTGTTGATGAAGAAATGGAGCATCTTGAGATGGTAGTTGGGCTTGTTCTTCAGTGTCTCTTCGTAAAAGGAGAGAATGTCTGTGTAGCGGAAACCCAATCGCGAAGTGTAGAACTCGAAACGTGGCTCTTCTTCTGCTGCTATGCGTATGCCCAGTTTTATGGGTTCGGCGGGATTTGGCAATGCTTCGTCCAACTTGCCTAGTTCGTGTATATTGTCCAGTGTGGGCACTATATTGTGAAATCCGTCGTGGTACAAGTTGGCGATATTCTCGACATATTGGTCGCGCTTGAAACCGTTGCAGACGATGAAGATATTCTTGTTTATAAGACCTTGGCTGTAGAGTTCTTGAATGAGGTTGATGTCGAAGGCACTGCTTGTTTCCAGGTTGATGTCGTTCCTTAGTGCTTCTTCCATCACGAAGCTGAAGTGGCTGCTCTTGGTGCAGTAGCAGTAGTTGTAGCTGCCTTCGTAGTCTATCTTGGCGCGTGCCACGTTGAAGAGACGTTTGGCACGTTGTATCTGGCTGCTTATCTTGGGTAGATAAGTGAGTTTGAGCGGTGTGCCGTATTGCTTGATGATTTCCATCAAGGGAATGTCATGGAACAGCAGTTCGCCGTCTTCGGTACTGAATTCGTCCTGTGGGAAGTCGAAAGATTGGTCTACTAAGTCAAAATATTTGTTCTTCATGCTTGTTGTTCAGTTGATGGTAGACGGTTTGTGGATGATGGAGGATGTAGAAAATAGAAAAAATAGGGGGAGTATGAGGGAGGGAAGTGGTTTACTTTGGAATAATAAATGGTTCTTCGACATCGCTGGATTGTCTTTTTTCGGGACGCAAAAGTACTATTTTTTTTAAAAATGGCCATATTTTTTTGTAAAAAGATGCACAGAGCATCTCTCTCTTTCAGTAATGTGTTTTATAACTGACTGTATAATAGCGACATTCGTATTGTTGTGAATTCTGGTGATTATCGCGATAAAAGTTAAGAAACAAGTCAGTCGGATTGCTGCTATTATGCATAATCCGACTGACTTGGGATGATTCGAGAAAAATGGAGTGGCGTTATTGTTTCACGATTTTGTGGGAAATGGTATTGCCTTGTTCTATTCTCGCTTGCAGGATGTAGATGCCGCGAGGCAGGCCAGAGAGGTCTATGCTGCCGTCGTGTCCCGGTGCCTCCTTGCACGCTACCAAGCGGCCTTGTGCATCGTAGAGGCACAGCGAGTGCATGGCGGAGGTGCTGCTCACAGTGATGGCATCAGTGGCAGGATTGGGAAACACGGCGAGCTGTTTTGCGGTGGCAGTGGCGATGTCTTCGGTATCGGGTACGGTCACAACAACATGTGAAGTACTGCCGCAGGTTCCATTGTA
Organism: uncultured Bacteroidales bacterium; assembly: GCA_947097635.1. Taxonomy (GTDB): domain Bacteria; phylum Bacteroidota; class Bacteroidia; order Bacteroidales; family P3; genus Colimorpha. Next base: position 1,630 of record CAMURW010000079.1, on the reverse strand, counting down.
TCCAGTAACGCCGTATGTTTTGGTGGCTGTGGGCCACAGACGCACCGAGGGTGCTGTTTGTCCCATATCCCATACGTATCTTTCAGCTCCTGTGGCGGTGAGAACTACACTTCTGCCAGGCTGTATGGTGGTGCTGGTTGCGTTGATCTGGATGTTCGGGAGGGGCATCACAGTGAGGGTGATGTGATAAGTGATGTTGCCGTCGGCGACTTCGTAGGAGTGGTTGCCTGCCGCTAGGCCAGCAATGTCTAATGTGCTGTTATGAACGGTCAGTTGAGATGTGCCTTGGCATACGGTGTCGAATTCGTATTGATGGTTGCTGCTAGCCGGTAGCATGATGTCGTCAATCCACACGGCATCATCGTTGGATGCATTGCTGTAGTCTTTGGCATATATGAAGCGGAAAGTGTGTGTGCCCGCTGCGACAGGGAATGCTTTGCGCTGCCAGTCCTCTTCGCCGTTGGCCTCGTCCAACAGTTCTTCGTCGATGTAGAACAGGAAGTTGTCGTAGTGACGTTCCGAAGAGACGTAGCGCCAGTAGGAGATACTGTCATCGGAGTAGGAAGTCCATGTCAGCGAAAGTGTGCTGGAATCACTGTCGCCGGCACCATTGAAGTTGTATGAACGTGCGCTGTAAGCACCGCTGTGTGTACGCGTGCCGTCTATGGTCCAGGGATAAATGTTGTCCTGTTGCCAGGCGATGTTGGTGAGTGTGCCTGTCTCAAAGTCTTCGGTGAGGCCATTGCCTATTTTCAGCATAAAGGTGGTGGTGTAGCTGTTATCGCCGTTGGAAATACGGTACGAGAGTGGAACTACTATGCCATTGATGGCATCGGTAGACACCGCGATATTGAAAGTAGAGGCTATGTTGCGATTGACCAGCAGGGTGTGGATGTTGGTGTCGATGGCACTCACGGTGACGTATTCGCTTCCGCTAACCAAAGAGGCTTTGGCATTGTGCAGGGCAGAGTTGCCCGTGTTGGTGTTCGTAATGATCATTTGCATCGTGCCGCCAGGTTGCATTCCCGTTTGATTGCTCCAGGTGGCAGTGAGCAAGGGTGCCTTGAATATCGGGCGCAGGGTATATGAGGAACTGTCAGCATCGGCAGTGCCCAGGTTCCAGTACACAGTGGCTTTCACTTCGCCGATGGTGCCATTGCCCACGGAAGGCCATATATAGGCACTGACGCAATTGTCCAGGGTAAGTTCCTCGCCGGAGAGAATGTCCTGGCTTCTGGCTACACGTCCATCGTCCAGCAGCAGCATTTGGCTGCCGTTCACTGAGATGTGCAGGGAGATGTTGCTGGCAGTTTGTGTGCCTACATTGCCCAGGGACACCGAGAACAAGGTAGTATCGCCCACTACGCTGCTGCTGCTTGTGAGTTGCGAGATGGCGATGTAGGGTCCATTGGGGGTGACGACGGGCATCTTCTGGAAGAAGGGCTGATGATTCTGTGATGTGACAGCCAGTTCTACGGTATCTATGCCTGTCAGTGCGTTGAAGGACAGGGTTGCAGTGCCTGTGGCATCGGCAAATGCGGCTCCTATAAGGCTGTCGCCATGTGTAAGTGCGACATAGGCGTAGGCGGGTACATTTACCGAGTAGGTGGAAGCACCCGATAGCAGCGGA
>CAMURW010000078.1 GCA_947097635.1 uncultured Bacteroidales bacterium | reverse complement strand
GAGACGTCCATGCTCCAGTGGCGGAGGTGCGGTAAAGCACATGCAGCTCGTCCTGGTCGCCGGCCCACTCTTTTTGGATGTGGTAGAACGACAGTTGTGGATTGGTGGCCGTGGACAGGTCAATCACGGGGGAGATCAGCGTGTCGGTAGCACCACGGCTGGAGTGAGGCATATTGAAGCACCGGGTGCCAAAGCCGTAGCTATTGGCGGTGCTTAGTTGCCAATGTGTGCCCGTTTGGGTCCATGTGGTGGAGGCGGCTTCAAAGTTCTCCGTAAAGTAGACCCCACTCTGGGCATTCATTGCTAAGGGCAGCACAAATAGGGCTGCCAAAAGCAACATTCGTCGTAGTTTTTTACGCATAATTGTTGGTTTTTTGTTAAACTAATTATTTATTAGGATAATCTTTCTTCGTCCTTACGCATCCTGCCAGCCTCCGTTATTGTCGAAAAAACACACTCTTGCAAGTACGCAACTCCACGCCATACCATCCACACGGGAGCAAGGAACCATCACGGCAGAAGCTACACCCACAATTCATTAAGTATTTTATTATCTATTTCCCCATCTTGTTTTTTGAACTTTTATTAAGCGATATTCACAACAACTATCATCGAAAATCGCCACTTTAAACGCTTTTTCGCCAATTGAACAAGCACAGGGGCAGGCAATCATACATAAGTTATAACATATCAATGTACTACATGGTTATCAAGCATACCTATCTCTCAACTAATGTTCTTGTAAAGATAGAAATAATAATGCATATTCAAAGAAAAAATCACAAAAAAATGCCATCAAATGTGGAAACATTGCCAATCTTTCTCATTATCAGATGATTGTTACATCATAAAATAACTTTGGCAAGTCTCCTCGGCTTTGCATGGTATCCAAACGTCGCTACGTTGTACCACAGCACCTATTTCTTGCGATTCTGCAAAACCACACTCCCACCACGTGCCCACACGGAGACCCGCCTCCATGACTATTAGATTCCCGACAGGCAACGCCCCGCCTTAGGCAGCACCGACGGCGGAGACTGGGGCGGTATGACAGCGGCAAATGATTATCCGCAAAAAGGTCCCCATACAGAACTTTGCCACTGGGTAGCCCCCCCCCTGATCGCTACCTCGGGAGGAAGGACAATCTATTATGGAAGCTCACTACCACCCTCTCAATCAGTCTCAAAAGAAGTAGTTGCTGCGCCTCGCCTGCGATTGGCATGCATCGGTAATTTCCGACCCAAGTACGACCCAAGCACGACCCAAGCACGACCCAAGCCATTACCCGATGGCGGGTTGCTTCTCCCCACTTGTAGGATTCAACAGGATTCTGGATGCTTCTTAAACACATAGGCATGCCTCCCACCGGGTGTCCCAAAGTGCGGCAAATTGGGCATCTCGCGGATAGGCATGCTGCAGTGCCACGTTGTCGTCACAGCCAAAAGGTTTCCAAACCGAGGATGATATTGAAACGAGGATGTTATTGTTTTATCTCTTTTGCAAGAAACTGACGTAGCTCCACGGGGGACACGTCGTGATGGATGATGCCCCCCATGGCGTAGCTGATGGCGCCCGTCTCTTCGCTTACTATCACGCTGACAACGTCGGACTGCTCCGTAACGCCTATGGCACTGCGGTGACGCAGCCCCAGCGCGGCACTGATATGGATATTGCTGCTGACGGGCAGTATGCAGCGGGCCGCCAACAACGTGTTGCCCTTCACCAGCAAGGCGCCGTCGTGGAGAGGGGTGTTTTTGAAGAAGATGTTCTCTATGAGGGCACTGGAGGCCTGTGCGTTCAGTTTTTCGCCAGTGGCAAGCAGGTCGGAAACGTCGTTCTGGCGCACAAAAACAATCAAGGCTCCTGTCTTGCTGGCGCTCATGTGCATACAAGCCTGTATGTAAGGCTCGAAATTCACTTCGTTGCCCTCGGTGACGTGGTGACGCCAGCGCTGAAACCGCTTCTTGGTGCTATCGCCCGCCAGGCTGGTTTTTGTTCCTACCAGCAGCAACAAGTGACGTATCTCGGGTTGGAACACGATGATAAGCGCCAGTATGCCAAAATTAGTGATGGCTCCGAAGATGGCATTGGAGAGGCGCATGTGAAGCAACTTGGTAACGAGGAATGCCACATAGATGACGACGATGGCCCAGAAGATGCGCATCACATTGGTGCCACGCATAAGTTTATATATCCAATAGACCAGCAGCGCCACCAGAACGACATCGATGATGTCGATGAGGGTAAACTGCGGCAAACCCTGAATAAGCAGAGGTAACATGGCTGTAATGTAAAAGGGACAAGGTTATTATTACATTATGAGAAGTGCCTGGTGCACTATTGGAGGTCCGGGCGAAACTGCTCGTACAGCCTTACGGTCTGCACAGCTTCTTTCACATCATGGACGCGTATCATGGCGGCACCCATCAGCAATGCCTGCGCATCCAAGGCAACGGTGCCGGCGAGTGCTTCCTGAGGCGTGATGCCAAGCAGTTTATATATCATGCTTTTGCGGCTCAGCGCCACCAGCAGGGGTTGATGGGGAAAGAGGCGCACCAGTGTAGGTATGTTGGCAAAGAGTTGGTAGTTGTGTTCCATCGTTTTGCCGAAACCGAAGCCGGGGTCCAGGATGACATCCTGCGCCCCGAGAGTATAGAGCCTATGCAACTGGTGCGAGAAGAACTGTGCCACTTCTCTCACCACATCGTCGTAGCGAGCCTGTTGCTGCATCCGATCCGGAGTGGCAATGTTGTGCATCAGTACGTAGGGTACTCCGCGGCGTGCCACCATAGGAAACATCTCTTCGTCGAAGAGGCCTCCGCTGATATCGTTGACAATGTCGGCACCCTCGTCCAAAGCCTGCTGTGCCGGCAGCGAGAAACATGTGTCCACGCTTATCACCACATCGGAGGGCAGCTCCTTTCTCAGCAGACGCACCACGCCCGCCAATTTCTTGGCTTCCTCGCCAGGCTCCAACAACTGTGCTCCCGGTCGCGTAGACACCACGCCCACATCCAAAATATCGGCGCCTTCCACCAGCAGAGCGCGGGCATGAGCCAACAGAGCTTCGGCACTGTTGTAGCGACCTCCGTCGTAAAAGGAATCAGCCGTTACATTGAGAATACCCATCACCACGGGCTTATAGTATTCCACCAAACGCCCTCTACAGTTGAGGCCAAAGGAGTGCATAGACATACTATTTGGACACTTTTATTTTTTATACTATACAATAAAATAACGAACACCACGTTTTAAAATTGTTTAACTGCAAGAATATTTTTGCATAATGAGCAACACCGAAGAAGAATTCAAGATAGAAACGAGACGCTGCAGAGACCTCTTTGAAAAGAAGACACGCGACTATGGCACCTCGTGGCGCGTGCTGAGGCTGCCGTCGCTGACAGACCAGATTTTCATCAAGGCCAACCGCATACGCAGCATACAAGACAACGGCGAAAACGTAGTGGGAGAAGCCATGGAATCCGAGTTTGTGGCCATGGTGAACTACGCCGTGATGGCACTGATACAGAGCGAGCTGATGATGACTGGCGACACAGAAATGGAACTGCCGTGGGACAGAGCCCTGGAACTATACGACAAGCACCTGCGCAACACCATGGACCTGATGCTGAAAAAGAACCATGACTATGGAGAGGCATGGCGCCAGATGCGTGTGAGCAGTATGGTGGACATAATATTGATGAAACTGATGCGCATCAAGCAGATCGAGGACCATGACGGCAAGACACTGGTGAGCGAGGGAGTGGAAGGCGGCTACGCCGACATCATCAACTATTCCCTGTTTTGCCTCATAAGGCTGGGCGGGCAGCCAGAGAACTGTGCACAAAAATAAGCCATCGAATTTTCAAAGAACAATAAGATCCTAATAACTAATGAAAGAGACAAAATTTACCAAAGCACTGGATATCATCTGCCGCATTGCCGTGGGGCTGGTGTTCCTCTTCAGCAGTTTTATGAAAGGCGTGGACCCTATGGGCACTGCCTTCAAGATTACAGAATATATGACAGCATGGAGCCTGGGCAGCATCACCTTTGAGTGGGCTGTGCCACTGGCACCCGTCCTCTCCGTAACGCTCATCACTTTAGAGTTCCTGGTGGGAGTGCTGATGATTACCAACGCCTGGCGCAGACCAGGCTCCTGGCTATTGTTGCTGATGATGATATTCTTCACCGCCACCACGCTCATCGACGCTCTCACCAACAAGGTGACAGACTGCGGATGCTTTGGCGACGCCATAAAACTGACGAATTGGCAAACATTCTGGAAAAACATCGCACTGGACGTACCCACCATCATCATTTTCCTGTGCAGCAAGTGGAAACGAGAACGTCATTTCGAACGCGACACACTCATCGCGCTAGTTGCCGTCATCGTGATGGTGCTGTTTGGCATGTGGAACATAAAAAACGAGCCGTGCATAGACTTCCGCACCTGGAAAGTGGGCAACCAAATGATACCCTTCGGCGGCGACATGGAGGTGAAAAGCTACGTCACCTACCGCGACAAGACCACGGGCGAGGAAATGGAGATGCTCAGCGACAACCTGATGGACTACTACAAGGATAGCAACTGGGTGGCCAACCACGAATTCGTGGACAGCCGCGTGGTAGATCCCTACGAGATTAAGGCCGACGGCTTCAGCATGGTGGCTCCCGATGGCGACGACTATGCCAAAGACATCATCGGCAGCAGCGATTACGTGATGATCGCCACCATCCACCACCTAAAAGATATGGGAGAGGACGACACCCGTGCACTCTCATACGTGCACAACTATTGCCTGGAGAACGGCATCAACTTCGTGATCCTCACCAGCGCCCTCAACGAGGACATGGAGAGCTACCTCTACCAAAACCGCCTCAGCGAACTAGTGTACTACTTTGCCGATGCCACAGCCATAGAGACCATGCTGCGCAGCAACCCTGGCTTCATACTGCTGAAAGATGCCAAGGTGCTGGCGAAATGGAGCAAGGCAAACGTAAACAAAATCCAAGACTACCCTTTCGCAATAGAATAATAGCATGATACAAAGAATTCAAAGTATGCTGCTGGCACTGGCTGCCATCGCCATGGCACTGCTGTTTCGCTTCCCCGTTGCCACCTATGTGGCCGAACCAGGCATTCAGAACTACACTGTGAACGCCGAGCTTAACCTGGTACCCAAAGCCTGCCCCGCGATGAACGACCAGATACTAGCAGGCAGCGGCATCGTGAACATGGACCCAAGCATTAGCAATGTTCACACGTGGCCTATGATAGTGCTGGCATTATTGGTAGCAGCGATATCCCTCGCCGCCATCTTCATGTACAGAAACCGCGTACTGCAACTCAGAGTAGTGGCATTTGCCTTTCTGCTGAACGTCATCTACGAAGGACTCATTTTCCTCCTCTATGTCGACAAATTCGGCAAGGGAGTGGAAAACTTCGCCAACTCGCTGCAATGCGGCGTTACGCACGCAGTGTATGCCGCAGGCACATGGATACCCATGGCCAGCATAGTGCTGCTGTTCTTGGCACAGCGTGCCATACGCAAAGACGAACTGAAGGTGCACGCCGCAGACAGACTGAGGTAAATTTATTCATCATGAATCCCGCACTGACCATAAGGATACCTTCCTTGGAGGCACTGCCGCAGGTGGCACAACAGCTGTTGGCAGCATTTCCCGAAGAACGCTTCTACGCTTTCTTTGGGAAAATGGGTGTCGGCAAGACCACGCTCATCAAGGAAATATGTGCACAACTGGGCGTCATGCAGAACGTCTGCAGCCCCACTTTCGCCATTATCAACGAATACGCCGCCGGCAACGGCAATCCAGTCTACCATTTCGACTTCTACCGGCTCAAAAACTTGGGCGAAGCCTACGACGTTGGCTATGAAGAATATTTCTATAGCGGACACTACTGCTTCACGGAATGGACTGAGAAGATAGAAGAACTGCTGCCGGACCACTACCTGCGCCTCACCCTCTCCGAAGAGGGAGGAGAGCGCACACTCACGGCACAGGCGCTCTGAGGCTTTTCCAAAGACAAAGCGTCTGTACTGCGGGACTGTGGCGGCTATTTTCTGCACGTTTCTTTACATTATACAAAAAATTAATGCAATCTTGCCACGCAATTGTATAGTCAACAAGTCTGCCATTTTGTCACTTTCAATTCAATGAGAGAAACCTTTGGCACGCTTTTTGTTATCATTGTCGTGTACACGTTTTTGCCTTTATAACGTTTTTGCCTTTATACAATAAATAATTAAAAATACATGATAGAAACCAAGCAGAAACAGGCTGCCAACGAGAGCGAGGTACTGGCCAGGTTAGCCGCCTTGGGTATGTCCAGCAAGAAAGGACTGGATGTGGTGATACTGGACTTGCAGCAGCTGCCTACGGCACCAGCAAAATTCTTCGTCATTGCCAGCGGCAACGTGCCATCCCACGTCAACGCCATAGCCGATGGTGTCTTTGAGACCGTCAAGAAGACCTCCGGCGAAGTACCACGCAAGATGGAAGGCTACGACAACGCCGAATGGGTACTGATGGACTATTTCGATGTCGTGGTGCATGTGTTTCTGAAAGAGAAACGCGATTTCTACCGCCTGGAAGACCTGTGGGCCGAGGGCATACGTATAGACTACCAACCCGAGGAAGACCAAAAGGAAGCTACTGTCACGCCGTCGATGAAACGCACCAAAGCTGCCAGTGCCAAAGCCAAGGCTGCAAAGAAGGCACGCAGCAACGATAGCAATGGCATGGAAGACCCAAAAGACAGCAGCACTGGCAAGCGTCCCGCCAAGAAGACCGTTCGCAAACCAGCAACACGTTCCCATCCATCCCCTACCCCCCGCCATACATCAACCAAGGCCGCCAGCACCACAAAAGCAAAGACCACACGCTCCAAGGCCAGCAGATAAGACTCTACGCACACACATAGTTTCCCAACAGAGAACGAACATAGAGAACCAATGAGTGACAATTCCC
>CAMURW010000077.1 GCA_947097635.1 uncultured Bacteroidales bacterium | reverse complement strand
TGATGGTGCGCCCTGTGTACAACATTGCTTTCACCGACTCTATCTGCCAGGGTAGTATCTACGATGCCAATGGCTTCACGGTGGCAGCCGCAGGTACCTACACGCACAACTATATTACCATCCATGGTTGTGATAGCACCGTGACCCTTGCACTCACAGTGACATCAAGTGTTACCACAAATCTGGCTGCTACTATCTGCGAAGGCGAAAGTTACACACAGAACGGCTTCAACCAGAACGCCGCCGGTATCTACACGCAGAACATTACCTCTGCCAACGGTTGCGATAGCATTGTGACACTCACGCTCTCACTGACTCCCGTCTACAATGTCGCATTGAACGACACGATTTGTCAGGGAAATGCTTACACCTCGTTCGGATTCAATGTGGATACTGCCGGCACTTACATCCATGAGCTCGCCGCTGTGAATGGCTGCGACAGCACAGTGGTACTGAATCTCGCCGTTCGTCCTACTTCCACACACATCCTCTACGACACCACTTGTGCAGGTAATGTGTATGCCGAAAATGGCTTCAACGTGGCTGGTGCGGGCCTCTACACTCTGACGCTGGACAACCACTATGGCTGCGATAGCATCGTGACCCTGCATCTGGCTGTTAACCCTGTTCAGAACACCACTATCTACGACACTATCTGCGAAGGCGACACCTACACCTCCAATGGTTTCAATGTTCATGGTTCTGGCACCTACACTCGGACGCTCGCCAGCACCACGGGATGTGACAGCATCGTGACCTTGTACTTATTTGTGCGTCCTGCCTACAACATTGTCTTCACCGACACTGCTTGCGGCGGACAGAACTTCACAGGCTATGGTTTCAACGTCTCCGCGACGGGAATCTACACGCGCGACCTCGTCACGGTGTATGGCTGCGACAGCACCATCACACTGAACCTCACCGTTCACGAGAGCTACGCTGTTGCTGTCTACGACACTATCTGCAACGGTACTACCTACACTGACTATGGCGTGGATGCTACAAGGGCAGGCGCTTATCCCGTCCACTTCACCACAACCTATGGCTGCGATAGTTTGCTCACAGTTTATCTTACTGTCAATCCTACTTATGATGACACCATCAACGGCGAAATCCATGAAGGTGAAACCTACACCCAATATGGCTTCAACGCCGACCATGAGGGTACTTTCGTTCAAACTCTGCAGACAATCCGCGGCTGTGACAGCACCATTACGCTGATTCTCACCATGAATGTTGGCATTAACAATGCAAGCAACCTGGAAGATATCGCCATCTATCCTAACCCCACCGCAGACAATGTGACTGTGGATGCAGAAGACATCGTTTCTGTTGAGGTGATAGACGTGAATGGTCGCCGTATGGCTGCTTTCACCAGCAACCAGTTTGATATCTCTAACCTCGCCGCTGGCAACTACGTCCTGCGCATCGTCACAAAGCGCGGCACCGCCATTCGTCGCGTGGTGAAGAAATAAGCATGCTACTCTAGGCTTTCGGGCGACTTGGTTCCCGAAGTCTCCTTTCTACTAATAGAACAAGGAGGTTTGGCTTCCCAGCCAGACCTCCTTGTTCTATTAGCCGAATACCGATACTCTTTGAGCACCTTAATCCCGCAAGTCAAAATCTTGCGTCATTTTGTAATATGGCAATGGCTGTTTCTTGTAGGCAACAGTCCGCCTCGGCTATCCGCTACGGCATTACCCTCGGCCCTGTCGACTATGTCGGAGGCCATAGTGTTCATGTCTGGGATCATAACCGCGACAGCGCCGTGTTTTTTTGTGTTGATAATGTATGTATAAAGGATATTTATTGCTATTGTCCTTCTTCTTTCTCTGCCACTTTATGGTTGAAGACGGGCTGTGCGTACACTTTTAGTAGCGTGTCTGTGCGGAAGAGTGAGTGTGCGGCGAGAAGGATGTCTTTGCTGGCGGTGCCGTTCACGATGTCGTATGCCAGGTGGTTCATGCCGCTGAGGCGGTAGGCTTGCCAGATGCGACGGTCTATGAGGTGTGCCAATGCGTGGTAGGGTGCGTTAAGATCTTTGGAATCTACTGGCTTGGCGACATTGGCACCTTGCCGCGTAGTGCCGTATTTGATGGTGGTGTCCTCAGTGGGCAGCATATTCTCGGTGTCGTCCTGGCAGCGCCGTAGTTCTTCTTGAGTGATGGGTGGGCAGAAGGCGAGGTGCACTTGGCCTTTCTGCTGGCTGATGCCTTCCCAGACGTGGAGGAGGTCCTCGTTGTGGCGTTTCACGTATTTTTCGCCGCGTTCGCGTCGGTCTATCTCGCGCACTTTGCTATCCACGCAGGGTTCGTATTCATAGCTGATGCAGAGGGGTACTATCTTCAGGCGGCTCATCTTAGAGACGAAGTCGCCCGTGCCTGCCAGCGACAGCATTTTCAGCAAGCCTGGCTCCGTGCGGTCGTCGCCGTTCTTTGTGCGTCCGTTGCGCTGCGCTATCCACACGCTGCGGTGCTCGTTCTGCAGCATATACTGTATGTAGTGGCTCATCAGCACGGAGGCCTCGTAGAACTCGCGTCGTGTGCCGCCTCTCACCACGGGGAACATGCGGTTGAGGCGCGTGAGGGATTGGATGAGGGGGTTGGTGATAAGGTTGTCGCCGAAGCTGATGGCCGGCAGTTTGTAGTTGTGGCGCATCAGCTGTATGCTCATCAGTGCGGCATCCAGTGCTATGTCGCGGTGGTTGGCCACGAAGAGGTAGCTTTCGTCGTGGCTCAGTTGCCTCAAACCGCTGACGGTGAAGCCATCCGTGGTCTCTTTGACGATATGGAGGATGAGGGGCAGCATGATGTAGTGCTGGAACTCGTCGATAGTGCGTATCTGAAGGAAGGAGTGTCGCACTTGCTCAATGTCCACCGAGGGATTGAGTTGGTGCACGATGACACCGAAGAGATCCGTATGTGCTACAATCTGCATTACTGCCGGCACTTCTGAGTCCTTATAGGGTAGGAGGGTGGAAAAGTCCATATTGTGACGATAATTTAGTTGGTGGCAGGTTTAAGCTCGAAGTTGTACACTTCTTCGCGGAGTGTGTCGGAATAGTAACTGGCTACGCGTACAAGATGCCCAGCGGGGGCATTGAAGGGTGTCACGTAGAGACTGCCGATATTTGGTGACGTGGGGTCTTGGTCGATGGCGTAGAACATTTGTGTGCCTTCTACCTCGCTGTCCAGTGTCACGGTGTAACTGCCGTCGCTATTGACAGTAGCGGCGAAGAGGGGCTTGAAACTGCCTTCGCAATAGGGTATGCCGCGTGCGGCGAGGCGCTGTTTGTGCCATGTGATTTTGTGGCGGAAGTGTACCCAGTTCTTGGCACTTGGCTCGCTCCACAGGCATTCGCTGATGGCGCAGAAGCGCGGAAGCAGCATATATTGTGCGTGACGATAGGTCTCTATGTATTCCGTCCACAGGTTGGCCTGTCCGCCCAGTACGTTGTTGGCGGCGGCACCGGTGAGGGTGGGAGGTATGGGGTTGAACTGATAGCACTGCTGCAGTGTGATGGTGTGTGGCATGGCCTGTGGCTGGTAGGCGGCGTTGCCCTGCACGTAGTCCAGGTAGCAGTACTGCGTGGGTGTCATTATGACTTTGTTGCCGCTGCGTGCCGCTGCCGCTCCAGGTTCCTGTCCTTGCCAGGACATGATGGTGGCATCACTGGAGCAGCCGCCTTGCAGTATGTCGTCCCATGCAATGATGTGTCGTCCTTTGGTGCGTAGGTAGCTTTCTACTTCCATAATCATCCAGCTTTGCAGTTGAGCGTCGTCCTTTAGCCTCATTTGTGACTTTCGTGCTTGGCATAGAGGGCAACGTTCCCAGTTGCTCTTCACGGCCTCGTCGCCTCCCAGATGGATGTATTCGTAGGGGAAAAGCGCTGTGATTTCGTCCATGATGTCGTGCAGAAAGTGTAGAACGCTGTCGTTGCCGGCGCATAGGATGGCACGTGGTGGCCAGTAGGGCCCCGTCTGTACGTGATAGGTGGTGTCGTCGCCAGCGCAGGCAAACTGCGGGTAGGCGGCGAGGATTTCGCTGCAGTGACCGGGGATTTCTATTTCGGGGACGATGTCGATGTGGCGTTGTGCGGCGTAGGTCACGATGTCTTCTATCTCCTCTTTGGTGTAGTAACCTCCGTAGTCGGTACTTTCGCCAGGCCGAGCTGGCTCTCCTTCGCCCCAGGGTATGCCGCTCCTGTCCACGCGATAGGAGGCAATGTCGTTGAGACGAGGATATTTCTCTATCTCTATGCGCCAGCCGTGGTCGTCCACGAGGTGCCAGTGGAATTTGTTGAACTTGTAGCGTGCCATAAGGTCCAGGTGCTCCTTGATGTCGTTGGCGGAGAAGAAATGGCGGCTGACGTCGAGGTGGCTGCCGCGCCAACTGAAACGTGGCTTGTCCAATATGGTGCATTGCGGGATGTCTACCTTTCTGTAACGCACGTTGAGAATGTCGGCCGGCAGCATTTGCATCAGTGTCTGGAAGCCATAGAAGAGTCCTTTTCGTGTGTTGGCGGTGATGGTGATGCCTTTCTCCCGCACCTCCATCAAGTAGCCTTCGTCGCCCAGTTGAGGATTGACGCTGTCGCTGATGCAGAACACGATGCAATTGTCACTTTGCTCTCCCACTATGCCAGGACGGAAATGGATCTGCCGCAGGGCGTGGGATATGTACTTTACCAAGTCGTCGTTCTGCCCCTGGTTGAGGAAACATAGCGCGGTACTTTTGTTTAGGCCGAAGGTACCGTGCTGCTGGTTGAGGAAGGTGGGCTCGGGAATGATGTTGAACTCCTTGACGTAGCCTGTGCGCCCACAGCCTACAGTGGCCAGACACAGCATCGCCGTCATCCAAAGGGTGAGGCAACGCCGTAGTCGATTCGGCTGAATGCGTCGTGGTGTATGCGTAGTCTTCATGTGTGGCTTTGCTAAAAAACAGTTTGCAAAAGTACGAAGAAAAAACGGATGTGGATTTTTTTTATAAAATATTAACTAAAAGGCCGATCCAAACAGAAAGAAGCCGGTGCGAGGGCAGAGTCACTTTACCATCGTGCCTTTGTAGGATACAGGTTTGCTGCCGATGGTGGCCGTGAAGGCAAACCGACCTGCGTCTTGCCTGCCATGAAACTGACGAATCTGGTATTTAGGGTATGGCTTATCTTTGGAGAGGGGGGTGATGTTATCTCCGGTGATAATGGCATGGATATGGTAGGTACGCCTTATCGCGGCATCCTGTGGCTCGGCATTGCCGTCTGGGCGCTGTGGTTTCAGCATGGCGAGCATGGGTATCACGACATCGATTCTCACTGGCATCATGCGGGCGAATTTCACGTCGTAGAGCAGCACATCGGCAACGGTGCCGTTTGTTTTTACCACCGCCTCCACGTTCGAGCGTTCGTAGTTGCCGATGGTCATCGTACCTACGTAGCGCTTGGTTTCGATGTGCTGGCTGTTTTTGCTTTGTGCAGCAGCGAACCCAGCGGTTACCATTAGGCAAAGGAGTAGGAAATAATGTTTTGTATTTTCCATAGTCGATGACTTTCTGTCTCTTTCGAGAAAAACCTTAGGATGGGTTATATTTCTCCACGTATGGCTTTGTGGAAGTCCCGCTTGTAAGCTATGCCGCAGAACAGCAGCAGATACAGTGCATTCAGGCTGTATGCCAGCCACGTGGCTGCGGGCTTGAGATAATATCCCAGCACGAAGAAGATGAGTGCCAATGCTGCGTAAAAGGTTATGCGGCCGATGTTGTAGGGAATGGGGTATACCTTCTGCCCCCACACATAGCTGATTACCATCATCACCATGTAACAGCCGAAATGCGCCAGGGCAGCGCCCCAGTAGCCAATGTGCGGTATCAGCAGGAGGAGGCACAGCAGCGTGACGCAGGCACCGATAATGGTTATGACGGTGCCGCTGGAGGTGTGGTCGCTCAGTTTGTACCACATGCCCAGGTTGAATGTGATGCCGTACATAAGGTTGGCGAACAGCACGATTGGCACAATGCCCATGCCCTCGCGGAATTCGGCACCTATGAAGAGACCGAAGACATCCAGAAACAGAGTGATGCCGAGGAAGATAAGCAGGCCAAAGATGACGAAGTAAGTCATTACGTCGGCGAAGAGCTTGGGTGAGTTTTTGTCCTCTGATTTTCCGAAGAAGAAGGGTTCGGCGGCGAAACGGAACATCTGGATAAAGATGGTCATGAGCACTGCCAGCTTGTAGTTGGCGCCGTAGATGCCCAGTTGCGTCATGGCGATGTCGTCTGGCAACAGGTATTTCATGGCTAGTTTGTCGGCCACCTCGTTCACCATGCCCACCAGGTTGATGAGGAGGATGGGGATGCCGTAGCCTAGCAGTTGCCGTATCAGTTGGCGGTCATGCTGCAACTTTATCTGTTTCAGTTGCGGCCACAGCAGCAACAGGTTGACGAGGCTGGCGGCGAGGTTGCTCACGAATACCCATGTCAGCATTCCCGCCTCGGTGCCGAACAGGGTGGTAGCCCAGCGCTGCGACGTGTCGGGAATGGCTACGAGGAACAGCAGATTAAGTCCCACGTTCGTCAGCACGTTGATGATTTTGATGATTGAGAAGCGCTTGGCCTTGTTCAGCTGACGCAGCAGGCAGAATGGCACTGCCGCCGCTGCATCGGCAGCCACGATGAGCCCCAGCATCAGGATGTACACTTGCTTGCCCCGGTAGCCTATGCCGTTGGCAATGGCAGGGTGCAGCGCTACAATTAGCACCACGAAGACCAAAGTGGTGGTGAGGATGCTGGTCATGATATTGCCATACACCTTGCTGAAGTTCTCGCCTTTGCCGTGGCGGAAGAAGGTGGTCTCCATGCCGTAGGTGAGAAGTGCCAGCAACATGGCGACGTATGCGTAGAGCTCGGTGAACTGTCCATATACGTCGGGGGCGAAAACACGCGTGTAAAGAGGTACGAGAAGGTAGTTGAGCAGGCGCGGCAACATGGTGCCGAGGCCATAGATTGCCGTTTGGCCAGCCAACTTTTTGAAGGGATTGGAGGACATTAAAAGTTCCGAAGTTGTAGAGTTTATGTTATTCTTTAATCTTTAAAAGAGGCCGTAAGGCAGATTGCTACCATTTTTTGCCGTGCTTTACCATCCGTGCTTGGGCTTCGGGGTTGCCTAATTTGGCAGCCTTTTTGCGACTGCTGGCTTCGCGGCTGG
>CAMURW010000076.1 GCA_947097635.1 uncultured Bacteroidales bacterium | reverse complement strand
GACCGCCAGGCTGTCCTTCTTCTATCTTGTAGAATTGGTTTACTGTGGTTTCGGGGTTTCCTTCTACGATGCCGCCGAGAAATTGTGCTATTTGCTTGGCTTGAAATTCCATGATGGGATTGTTTGGCTCCCTGGTCCCACATTAGGTGGCTTGGGAAAAGTTGTGTCTATAAAATAATTGCTCTATGCACCGTCGTTCCATACCAGCACTCCGCGCTGGTGGAATATCTTTGGGTCTTCGAAGTTGTCGTCGCTGTGGAAACCATCGCCTATGGTGACACGCTGTCCGTTGACGCTGCGGATGGTGTGGTTGGAATAGAGACGATGTTCACCTTTATTCCAGATGATGTCTTTTAGGTAGCAGGTGTCTCTGGTGCTGAAGTCGATGAACACCACGCTGTCGCGTGCCATCATAATGTTCTGCAGATCCCAGCTTATGGCGTAAAGTGCGCTGAGTGTGCATTTGGTGGTGCCGTCGCTGTTGTGGAAGGTGATGTGTATGCCTTTGGGATAAGTGCTTCTCTCTTCTGGCTCGGTGTACTTGTAGATGACGGGGGCCCGCAGGTGCATCTGTATGTGCCCTTCCTCGGAATATGTCATATCGGCATCCTTGACGATTTGTGCCGGTAGATTGGTCCTGTCGAAGAGGCGTATCTTTTGCATATCGTTGGTGCAGCTGGTCGTCATCGCCAGGCATGCGCAGCCTGCCATCGCCAGCAGCACGGATAGAGGCATAGGAGTATGGTGTCGTGCGGCATCACGCTCGTAGTGCTTTTGTTTAGGCTGATAGTGAGGGGACATGAGCCTGTGAGTGTGGTGACGATAATGTCGCGTATTTTCTGTAACCTATTTTCTGGTGCGTATGACTGTGCTTTCGCCTATCCATCCAGGGACTGTGAAGGCGTGACCGTCGATAAGGTCCAGCATGAAAGCCTTGTCCTGCTTGGGGAAGTGGGCACTGTAGGTGTTGATAAGTCTGTTGGCACTCTCCACGGTCTTGGTGCTTTGATCTATGTTCTTAGCCTTGATGCATTTATCCACTGCAGCCCAATAGGCACTGGCTCCACCCATGCCGTCGTCGATACTGCGTGCGTTGCTGCCGTAGAGTTGGGCTATCATCAAGTACGGCTCTCCACTGGTGGGTTTGACATCGGCGGCATTGCGATAAGCGTTGCGTGCGGCGCTATAGCTGTTTTGGCCATCGTAAGCCATGCCCATGAGCAGGTAGGTACGATAGCGGTCGTCCTCGTCGGTGAGGCCTTTTATAGCTTCTTCGGTGTACTTGATAGCGTCGGAATAGCGTTTGCTGTTGTAGCACATCTGTGCCATAAGGAAAGCGGTGGAGGGGCTAGGCTCCAGTTTGTGCAGTTGCTCGCTGGCTTTGAAGAAGAGTTCCTGCTCCGTGCAGCCTTTCTTGCGCATGATGTTGGTGATTTTCTTCAGGAGGTCCACGTCATCGGAGTTTGCTTCGAACTTCCTGTTGTATATGTTCACCAGCTCATCGCAGGAGGCGTAAGGGGCGAAGAGTGCTTCCGTGTTGGCGATGTACTGGCCTATCTCCTCTGCATTGGTCGGGTTGGTGCGGGTGGCATTGTCCAGCATTGAGGAGACTTGGTCGTAGGCATCGATGACAAGGCTGGCATCACCGAGGTTGGCTTGCACGTAAGTCACTGTTGCCAAGAAGTATTTGTAGGCGTATGAGGCATCGAGTTTGCCGCCGCTCTGGCGCATGGCTTCTACATAGATGGGATAGTATTCGGCAACGGCATTAGTGCCCTTGAGTTGTTCCAGATCCATGGCCTTGCGACTGAGATTGTCGCCAACTTCACCGAAATATTTTATACGGGTGTCGTAGAGTGCCATCAGTTCGTTGATGAGGCTGTCTTTCTCCGAGGCACGCTTAGCGGCGTTGATTTTCATCTTCATGATGTTGGAGCCGCGTATATAGAGGTTCTTGCTACTCTGCGGGCACTTAGCCACTACTTGATGCCAGGCATCGTAGGCGCCCACATAATCGTTGTTCTTATACATGAGGCTGTAGATAGAGGTGTTCTTCCTGCATTCTACGCTGTCTTCGGGAGTAGTGCCCCATTGCTGAGCCAAGACGGGCCTCGAGAAGATCGTCATAAGGATTGCTGTGGTGAGGAATCTGAACGTTTTCATTATTTTATATATTCTTTATTTTATTGTACTTGCCTTGTGTTTGTTGCTTATTTAGTGTATGTAGCTTGTAAGTTATTGCATTATGAGAGGTGCGATAAGTGGCCGGGGTTGCCTACAGCCGTCGATATGTCCGAGACCTTAGTTGTATTTTCTCTTAACAAACCAGGAGTCGCTGCTGCCCATGCTGATGCCGAAGAGCAGGGTGTTGCAGCGCAGGATGTCCGCAGTGCCCATCGTGCTCCAGTCCACGGAGAGCCTTACGGCACTACGTCCTTTGCGCATGGGAAACATCACGCCGGCACCCACGCCAAACTGATTGATGCAGTTGTCCTGCCCGTTCAGTTTCAGTCGCAGTATCCCTTGCTCCCAGTGCATGCCGGCGCTGAGGCCCATACGGCGGATGTAGTGGCTGGCATTCTTGTCGCCGAGCCACTGCCATCCTAAGTTGGCACGTATATTGTGGTCGTAGATTACAATGCTGTTGCCCAGTATGGAGGGTGTGGAAGCGGCCTTATTGCTTTCCACGTATTTGGCGCCACGCCAGGGGGCATACATAAGGTCGGCTGCCACTTGCCACAGGTCGTTGCGCTGGATAGCAGCGCCTAGCGTCACTGTGGAAGGCAGTTTGTATCGGCTGGTGTATGCCGAGTTTTCTCCCACGGCAGGGAAGATGGTGTCGCGTATGAATTCTGTGCCCCGGTGTGTGACGAAGGTGTATATCATCGTGTTTTCTTTGACGTTCATGGTGCGTGGGGTGTTGACAGTGAGTCCCAGCATGAGGTTGTAGTTTTCGCCGAGGGGTACGCGATACGTGGCTCCCAAATCCAGGGTGACGCTGGTGATGCGGCTGTTCTGCTGGCGGCGGCTGTCGATGAACGCTACGCTGTCGCTGTTGTTGAAGTCATAGGTGACAGCTCGCGTGGAGCTGCCTAGCAACAGGTTGATGTTGGCACCTAGCGAGAGGCGTTCCGAGAGACGGAAGCCGTGTCCCCAAAACACTTTGTTTACGTTGCCTACGCCATCGTAGATGGTGCGCATAGTGTCCCAGAGGGGGCTATAGGATCGTTGTGAGCTGTAGTAGTTGACCTCGGAGAACGGCATCAGCCCTATTGCCATCTTCCACCATTTGGTCACGGGGAATGCTCCAGTGATATAGGCCAGTGTGCCGTCGCCGTCTTTGAGGCTGGCGTTGGGGTCTCTCAGCCATGTGGTATTAAGCCCCAGGCCCATGTCGAAGAGGAAAGTTTCCATGCCCACGGAAGCGTAGCTGGCAGGGTTGTAGGGGTTGATGAAAGTGTTGCTGCTCTGTGTCGCCGTCACGCCTCCCATCGCTGCCGACCAGGGAGTGATATAGGGTGTGTGGCTGTTGCCGAAACCATACTGACTGTAGGGTAAGTTGATTCCGTTCTGCGCCTTTGCGACAGAAGTGCAAAGGATGATAGCCAGCAGGGCTTGTGTGATTATTTTCTTAAGCATAAAGTAGCTTGTTTCTTCTTTACTGATATTTCTCATGCTGCCGGACGACTGTCAGTCGCAGTTTATCTGCAAAATCAGTTCCAGACCTTCTAGCAGCAGATTTTCTACTTTGTGGACGGGGGGCAGGGCGCATGTTGCGGTGTCCTGTGCCATGCTGCTGCACAACCATTGGCTGTCGCCTCCTGTCACCAGAACCTGTAGGCCGTGATGGCTGGCAGCGTGTCGGCGTGCCCATTCTTCTATCTCTATCACTGCCGCACCGGCAGTGCCGCAGAGGATGCTGCTTTCCGTGGAGGTGCCCAGAATGGCGGGCTGTCCTTCGGGCTGCGGCGGCAATGGCACGAGCGGCAGGCATTGTGTGTAGTGCTGCAACGCCGATAGGCGCATCTGTATGCCAGGCAGGATGGCACCGCCAAGATAGCCGTTGTATTCGTCCACCAGGTCGATGGTGATACAGGTGCCGGCATCTACAATCATCGCCGGTCCTTGTCCCAGCAGTTTGATGGCTCCTGCCGCTGCTGCCACGCGATCCATTCCCAGGGTGTGGGGAGTGGCGTAGTGGATGATAAGCGGCATACGGCTGTTTGCCGACAGGGTGCAGCATTTGCAGCTTTGTGGCAGAAAGGCGGCAATGTCTTCGTGGTATCCTACGTTGCATATCATTGCCCTGTCCACTCGATAGTCCTCGCATATCTGCTTCAACTCCTCCTTGGTGGGGAAGAGTACGCGCTGCAACTGTCCTGCCTGGAACAGTCCCGCTTTGATGCGGGTGTTGCCAATGTCTATCGCCAAGTCCATGCGTCTGCAAAAAACTATTTGCCGTTGAACAGCGTCATTGCTTTATCGGGTCCTTGCGTTGCGAAGCATTTGATCATGTCGCACGCTTTGTCTATCTGCGGCTCCAGCGTGGCGCGTTCGTCGGCTCCGAATTGCCCCAGCACGTAGTCAATCTGCCTGCCGCGGCTGAAGTTGTCTCCGATGCCGACCCGCAGCCTGCAATACTGATTGTTGCCCAGGCAGGCTTCTATATCTGCCAGCCCGTTGTGCCCGCCTCCGCTGCCGCCTTTTTTCATGCGCAGCGTGCCTACTGGCAGCGCAATGTCGTCCACCACGACGAGGAGGTTCTCCTGCAACACTTTCTCGGCTTGCAGCCAGTAGCGCACTGCTTTGCCGGAGAGGTTCATTAAGGTGGTGGGTTTGATTAGTACCAGTGCACGCCCTGCTACGCGGAACTCGGCTCTGTATGCGAGTCGTTCCAACGTAAACTTGGCATCGTTCTTTTTTGCCAGAGCATCCACAACCATGAAACCGCTGTTGTGGCGTGTGCCTTCATATTCTGTGCCCACATTACCCAGGCCTACTATCAGATATTTCATTTTCGAATCCTCGCCCTGTGTCCCAACAGATGCTGGTTTACAAAGCGATAGAAGTCTTTTAATAAAGTTCATATATTATATAAACGGCTGCAAAATTACTAAAAAAAAACGTTGTGCATATAGCAAAAAAGCAAAAAGAAGTATTTTAGTGTTATTTAACGAATTTTAGTTTATTTTTCACACTTTTGCTTCATGTTACAGAAAAATTCGTATCTTTGAATCCTCAAAATGGTGACGCAATAATGTGTCATTGCTTTGTTTCACAATGAAATAAATGCTTTTTTACAACGTATAATTTTCGTAGTACATTATGAAGATTCTTCTTTTGGGGTCCGGTGGTCGCGAGCACGCCATGGCTATGAAATTGGCAGAAAGTCCTTTGTGCAGCAAACTGTATATCGCTCCCGGCAATGCCGGCATGCAGGCCGTGGGCAATTGCGTGCCGCTGGCTGCCGACGATATTGCTGGCATCATGAATTTCGCGAAAGAGAAAGAAGTGAACTTAGTCGTCGTTGGACCCGAGAAGCCTTTGGTGGACGGCATAGTGGACCAGTTTGCCGGCGACCCGCTGCTGAGAGACGTGATGGTGATAGGACCTAGCGGCAAGGCAGCCCAGTTGGAGGGCAGCAAGGACTTCGCCAAGAATTTTATGAAAAACCACAATATCCCTACGGCACGCTACAAATCCTTCACCAAGGAAAAACTGGACAGCGCCTGCAAGTTCTTGGAGACGCTGAAAGCACCCTATGTGCTGAAAGCCGATGGTCTGGCAGCCGGCAAAGGCGTGATAATTGCGCAGACGCTGGCAGAGGCTAAAAAAGAGCTGCACGAGATGCTGGCAGAGGCCAAGTTCGGTGATGCCAGCAGCAAGGTGGTGATAGAAGAGTTTCTTTCCGGCATAGAACTCTCCGTCTTTGTGCTGACCGACGGCAAACATTACAAGGTACTCCCTGCTGCCAAGGACTACAAGCGCATCGGCGAGGGCGACACAGGCCTCAACACCGGCGGCATGGGCAGCGTGAGCCCCGTGCCTTTCGCCGACCGCGATTTCATGAGGAAGGTGGAGCACGATATCATTGCGCCTACCATACGTGGTCTGCATCACGAGAAGCTGGATTACCGCGGCTTCATATTCATAGGGCTGATGAACTGCGACGGCAACCCCTACGTGATAGAATACAACGTGCGCATGGGAGACCCAGAGACGGAAGTGGTGTTCCCGCGCATCAAGGACGATATGGTGAGACTGATGGACGATGCCTGGCATGGCACGCTGGATAACACTCCCCTCGACGTGGATTCCCGCACTGCTGCCAGCGTAATGCTGGTGAGCGGCGGCTATCCCGAGAAATACAAGAAAAAGTTTGTGATAAGCGGCGTGCAGGATGTGGAGGGCAGTATAGTGTATCATGCTGGCACTGCCCTCAACGCTGATGGTGCCTACACCACTGCTGGCGGTAGGGTGATAGCGGTGACTTCACTGGCCTCTTCGTTGCCGGAGGCACTACTGAAGAGCTACCAAGAAGTGAAGAAAATAAGCTGGAAAGGAATGTATTTCCGTAAGGATATAGGACAGGACTTGCTGCTCTATATGATGAACCGCCAAGAGTAGTGCGACATGGATATCGTTCTCATCGTGTTGGCTGTTTTGTGCGGGATCATAGGCATCGTGGGTTCTGTGGCCCCCGGTTTGCCAGGTCCTCCAGTGTCGTGGCTGGGTCTGTTGCTGCTCAGCCTCAGCAGTGCTGCCGACCACACTGCGGTCTATCTTGTTGTCTATGCCGCCATTGCTATTGTTATTACCATTGTCGATTATGTGGTTCCCATTATTGGCACTAAGCAACTGGGGGGTACCAAAGCCGGTGCCACAGGCAGCACATGGGGCTTGGTGGTGAGTGTGTTTGTGCTGCCGTTGTTAGGTATCACTCTGGGTCCTATGGGGCTGTTCGGTATGCTGGGAGGTCCTTTAGTAGGCGCTTATCTCGGCGAGAAATGGAAGGGGAATTCCGATCGTGCACTGCAGTCGGCCTTTGGCAGTTTCTTAGGTTTCCTGGGTGGCACTTTCATCAAATTGGTCTATGGAGTAGTGGTAATGGCGGTGCTGATAAAGGACCTTATCGTGTAGTCGCGTAGTATTGATTATGTATGTGAGGAATGTTACTGTCCTTTACGCCGTGTCTTCATTGTTTTTCCCCCCCTCTTCGACGTTGCAGCCAGTATTGACGGTCGGGTGCGGGGAATTTTTCTATGGCGTAGCGCAGCATGGTAGGCGGCATGG
>CAMURW010000075.1 GCA_947097635.1 uncultured Bacteroidales bacterium | reverse complement strand
CTACAGCGAGCAGGAGTTCTATGGCACCTATTCCCGATACGCCTTCGACCTGATGAACGACGCAATGCGCGGCAACACCGACAGCCTTGCCGCATTGCCATACGCCGGCGTGCTGATGCGACAGGAGAAATACGGCGAGGCGGCAGAGCAGTTCAAGACATTCCTGGCCAAGGACAGCACCAAATACGAGGCATGGGAAGCCCTGCTGATATGCGAGAGCGAGATAGAGGGACACGAGACAGAGATGGTGAGGCTGGCACAAAGGGCCAGCGCGATGTTTCCCCTGCAAACCCTCCCCTACTACATTCAGGGAGTGTACCACTACCGGCAGAAAGACTACGCCAAAGCAGAGGAAATGATGAAGCGCTGCGAGACACTGGGATTCCCGAAAGGCTACCTGGAGCGCGAGACCTACAGCCTGCTGGCAGCATGCTACCACGAGCAAGGGCGCAACAAAGAGACCTTCGAGTGCTACGACAAAGTGCTGGCAAAACAGCCCAACGACCCAGGCACGCTGAACAACTACGCCTACTATCTGGCTATAAGCGGAGAGCGGCTGGAAGAAGCACGGACCATGATAGAGAAAGCACTGGGGCAGGCACCCAATAACATCAACGCGCTGGACACCTACGCCTGGGTGCTATACAAGATGGGACACTACGACGACGCCAAGAAACAGATAGAACGCTGTGTAAAGCTCTCCGAGCAGCAGGGAGGCGCCAGCGACACCGTGAAGGAACACCTTCGAGAGATAGACGAGGCACTGAAGAAAAACTGACATATACCTATAGATTTAATGAAACACGACATCATCTATACAATAACCCTGGGAATGGCGGTGCTGCTCGTTGGCAGCTGCCGCAGCCACCAGCAGGCTGCTACGGAGAAACCACGGCCGGGGGTGGAGACAGTGCCGCAGGTGGACAAGCCTATGACGCAATACATTGAAACCGATACCCTGGCAGTGTGGGACTGGTACACCGCCAACTACACCGTGGAGACGAGGGGGCTCTCCGCCACGGGGCAGGTGCGCATGCGGCGCGACAGCGTCATCTGGCTCAACGCCACCAAGCTGTTTGAACTGGGGCGTGCCAAGTTCACGCGCGACAGCGTGACAGGCTACCTCAAAGTAAACAACACCTACATCAGATGCAGCTATGCCGACCTGCGCAAACACGGCATAGACATCAGCTACGCCACCCTCCAGAGGGTGCTGACAGGCAAAGGCAGCAACCGCAACATCGTGCAGGTGGAATACGACAACTTCGACACCATAGGCGGCGAAGAGTTTCCGTGCCTGCTGAACCTGACAATCAACGACAAGCGATTCTACACCACCGCGACGATGAAAATCTCGCGCCTGCTGCTGAACCAGCCACAAGAAATGCCGCTGACGATTCCAACCAGCGCAGAGAGGGCTCTCTAACAGCAGGCCTCCCTGCCCAGCGAAGATTGTCCCTCGCGTGCCAGCACGCAATATTCCCGTCACAACCACGTTATTTCGTTGGACACGAGTTCACATTGATCCACCTACACCACATTACCACCATGAAAAGACTACTGCTGCTTTTTGTCACATTAACGGGCGTTTTCGGTGCTGCGGCGCAAACAGAGACGCCGATGCCCGACAGCGCCAGCATCGTGGTGGAGCGCTACAACACGCTGCTCAACCACGGCACCATCACCAACGACAGCATGCTGTATATCGAAAGCATGGTAATGGACGCCTACCATCCCTCCGACACCCTCTTCATGCGCCGCTGGTTTGTGATGCCCAACTTCCACAGGGTGGAGATAGTCTTTCGCGACTCCTTGATTTTCGCCATATATGGCGACGGCTTCATGCATTATCGGCAATACGACACCGCCAGTCGCATCTGGCGCAACATCAAGCCCGACGAGTTCTGGGACCAGATGAGCGGCTACGACTTCCACGGCCCCCTCTACGACTGGAAGAAACGCGGCTTGGAGCTCTCCTACCGCGGGCTATGGAACTTCCGCGGCA
This sequence comes from uncultured Bacteroidales bacterium, assembly GCA_947097635.1. GTDB lineage: Bacteria > Bacteroidota > Bacteroidia > Bacteroidales > P3 > Colimorpha. Next base: position 5,310 of record CAMURW010000075.1, on the reverse strand, counting down.
CACCGGTGATGCGCGTGTATGTGGAAGACCCCGACCACTTCCCGCGCAACTACCTGTTCGAGAAAAAGAGCGGCCTGCTTTTCTATATCGACGAACTGGACTCCGCTGCCGTGAAGCCACCCCCCAACGCCAAGACACAACACGTGCACTGGCGCGCCTACAGCGAATACATTCCCTTGGGCAAACAGCTGTTCATCTCGGCAGAGAGCTATATGCAAGACAACCAAGTGACAGTGGCCCTCCACCGCTACCGCATGACCACCCGCGACATGGCCCTCTTCTACGTAGACCACTATAAACCCTAACAAGCCACCTTCCACCCTTCCCATGAGCATCATCGACAGCCCCAAAGAGTTTTATATGCAGCAGGCACTGCGCGAGGCGCAGGCCGCCTTCGAGGAGGGAGAGATACCTGTAGGCGCCGTGGTGGAATGCGGCGGCAGCATCATCGCCAGAGCACACAACAGCACCGAAATGCTGCACGACCCCACAGCCCACGCCGAGATGCTGGCCATCACCGCCGCCGCCGAGCATCTGGGTGCCAAATACCTGCAGGACTGCACCCTCTACGTCACCCTGGAGCCCTGCGCCATGTGCGCCGGAGCCATAGGCTGGGCGCGGATGGGGGCCGTGGTGTATGGTGCCAGCGACCCCAGGAGAGGCTTCGAGCAATGGGGACGCAACATCCTGCATCCCCGCACAACAGTGGAAAAAGGGCTGATGGAGGACAGCTGCAAGAGGCTACTGGCAGCGTTCTTCGAGAAGAAAAGGTAACAACAAAGAAATGCAATAAGGACTAAATATTATGAAACCAACATTACTAGTACTTGCCGCAGGCATGGGCAGTCGCTACGGCGGCCTCAAGCAGATGGACGGCGTAGGTCCCAACGGCGAAATCATCATGGACTACAGCATCACCGACGCCATTCGTGCCGGTTTCGGAAAAGTAGTGTTCGTCGTTCGCCACAGTTTCGAGCAGGAGTTCAAGACCAAAATCAACGCGGAGCATTTTCGCAACCAGATACAGGTGGAATATGTGTTCCAGGAACTCGACAAACTACCTGCGGGCTTCGCTGTCCCCGCAGGACGCGAGAAACCTTGGGGCACAAACCACGCCATCCTTATGGCCAAGGACGTCATCCACGAGCCTTTCGCCATCATCAACGCCGACGATTTCTACGGGCGCGACGCCTTCATGGTGATAGGCAACTATCTCAAGAACCTGCCTGCCACCTCCACAGGCCACTACTGCATGGTGGGCTACCGGCTGGAGAACACGCTGTCCGAGAACGGCACGGTGAGCCGCGGAGTGTGCCGCATCAACCACGAGGGCTACCTGGAAGGCATGACAGAACGCACGGCCATAGCACGCAACGCACAGGGCATCATAGAATACAAGGACGACGACGGCATGCACGCACTGGAAGCCGATGCCACAGTGTCCATGAACCTCTTCGGACTCACACCGGACTACTTCGGCGAGAGCGAGAAACTGTTCGTGGACTTCCTCAAGGAACACGGCAACGAGATGAAGTCGGAATACTACATTCCCTTTGCCGTAAACACTTTCATCGCCCGCGGCTATGCCAAGATGCGCGTGCTGAAGACCACGGCACAATGGTTCGGCGTCACCTACAAGGAAGACATGCCTATGGTGGTGGAGCGCCTGAGACGCCTCCACGATGAAAGCATTTACTAAGCTCACACTTATCGCCACGGAACATGGCGACGACAATCCCGACGACTTCCTCCTTCGCACCAAGCTGCCGAAGGAGGAGGCGCGTATGGTGGCCGACATCATCGCCGGGCACCGCGAAGCAGCCACGAAGATTCCCTTCCTGGCACAGAATCCCGACATCGTATACCCCCCTCACCTCAACCGGCAGCAATGCTCGTCGCAGGCCACAGCACTGTACAAAGCCACGCTGGTGGCACCGGGCAGCAGCCTGGCAGACATCACCGGGGGCCTGGGGGTGGACGACATCTTCTTTGCCCTAAAAGGTGCGAAAGTGCTGCACATAGAACGCGACACACGGCTGCAGGAAATGGCACAGTGGAACTTCCGGCATATCCCCACGGCGGCAGTAAGTTCCTTATGCCAAGACAGCACAACGTGGCTGCAGGAGACCCACGCGCATTACGACTACCTTTTCGCCGACCCTGCACGACGCGACACGGCTGGGCGCAAAGTGGTATCCCTGGCCGACTGCACACCCAACCTGCTGCCTCTGCTGCCCCGCATTTTCCAAGTGGCAGACCACCTGCTGGTGAAAGCGTCGCCCATGATAGACATCATTCAAGCCTGCAAAGAGCTGCCCCACGTGCGTGCAGTGCACGTGCTGGCAGTGCAAGGCGAATGCAAGGAGGTGCTGTTGCTGGCGGAGGGCGGCAGGCATCGCAGGGAGCAGCACGCCACTACGTCGGAAGCATGTCACGTGCCCGTCGAGGAACCCGCCATTCATTGCGTGAACCTCAGCAGCAAGGGCAGGATGCTCTCACACCACCGGCTCACCTGGAACGAAGAGAAACAGGCAGAGGCGAGATACGCCTCATCCCTGGGCGACTACCTATATGAGCCCAACGCCGCACTGATGAAAGCCGGCGCCTTTCGCAGCATCTGCCGATGGTATCCAGTGGAAAAGCTGGCACGCCACACCCATCTCTACACCTCCCGCAAGTATCTCCCCCACTTCCCCGGCCGTGCCTTTCGCATCGTCTGCGAGACAAAGCTGTCACCCAAGGAGATAACAAAGCTCCTGCCCGAGGGCACCGCCCACGTAATGACGCGCAACTACCCCGCCAAAGCCCCTCTTCTTCAGCAGCAGCTAAAGCTACGCGAAGGCGGCACCCAATTCCTCATCGCCACCACCCTCTCCTCGAAAAAAATCATCCTCATCTGCCGCCCCGCAAACAACGAACCGGTAATACGGCAGTAAAGGGCTGCCAACAGCCCGTCGCTGAATTCCGCAAGCGAAAAAGGGGCAACCTGCACATCGAGCAATGGAAAGGTCGAGAATGGGTCGAGAATGGGTCGGGAATGGGTCGGGAATTTCCGACGCAGGACTGGCGCAAGCGAGGCACAGCGGCGGCTTCATTCGGGGCTGTACAAGAAGAAGATGATTGCGATAATCCGCATAAAGTACTAAAGGAGGCGAAGCGGGACATTATCCGTTCTCCGTGTGGCCATCGGAAGCGCCGTGGACGTCCCCCACATCCTTTAATCTTTGCGGTCAGGACGCTTTGTGTACCATCACTCAATATTATCAACAAAACGATGTTGATTTTGTGAAATTGCCACAGCGGAAATGCACTACCGGGCGGTGCATTCGCCTCATGTCACTGTTAAAAATATATAAATCCTCTCTTCCATGCAAAGTCCCTGTAACATAATATTATCAGCATTTTACGGGGCAAAAACGCCCGCCTGGCAATAAAATAATTTATTAATAGCACGAAAAAAAACTCCGACAACAAAAAAAAATAGTATTTTTGCACCCTCTTTTGCACATGGGCTTTTGGCAGAAAATACCCGTTCAGCGTCATCAATCCCTTGCGACGAAGAGACTCCCTCTGGCATGTAGCGCCCGATGCCTGTGCAGCAGTTATCCGTCAGCTCGCAGCCCCCAGCAACGCTGCCTGCCAGTAAAAGTTAAGAATAAGATTTATTAAAAAGAAAATGAGTACCTTAAGCTACAAAACAGTATCGGCAAACAAGGCAACCGTACAGAAAGAATGGGTTCTGATAGACGCAGAAGGCCAAACCGTCGGTCGTCTCGCCACTCGCGTTGCCAACATCCTCAGAGGCAAGACCAAGCCTTACTTCACCCCGCATGTGGATTGCGGCGACAACGTCATTATCGTCAACGCCGAGAAGATTGTCTTCACCGGCAAGAAAATGACGGACAAGATCTACCAGCGTTACACGGGCTACCCCGGCGGCCAGCGCGAGACCACGCCCGCCAAGCTCCTCAAGACGTTTCCCGAGCGCATCCTTGAACACGCCATCAAAGGCATGCTCCCCAAGAACCGCCTGGGCCGTGTGCTCTACGACAACCTGTACATCTATGCAGGCGCCGAGCATCCCCATCAGGCACAGAAACCCAAAGTTATCAACATTAACGACGTAAGATAAGATGGCAGAAGTTATCAACACAATAGGTAGAAGAAAGACCGCCGTCGCCCGCATTTACATGACTGCCGGCACTGGTAAAATCACCGTCAACAACCGCGACTTCAAAGAGTATTTCCCCACAGGATCCCTGCAGTACATCGTGAGCCAGGCTTTCCTGGTGGCCGATGCCGAAGGCAAATGGGATGTCAAAGCCAACCTCGACGGTGGCGGCATCACCGGCCAGGCCCAGGCACTGCGCATGGCTATCGCACGCGCGCTATGCGAAAACAACATCGAAGACCGTCCCGCCCTCAAAGCCAAAGGCCTGCTGAGCCGCGACAGCCGCATGGTGGAACGTAAGAAACCCGGTCAGCCCAAGGCCCGTAAACGCTTCCAGTTCAGCAAACGTTAGTATGCCGGCCGCTTACGCTGCCCCAATCACGGGAGATTAAATATCATTGTTTAGTATCCAAATCTGGGAGATTTCCTGCCACAGGGAACTACTGCTGGATTGGCTTATTAAGTTGTAACAAGGAAAGTAAACAGTACATAAAAACATGAACGAACTCACATTCGATGAATTATTAGAGGCCGGTTGCCACTTTGGACACCTCAAACGTAAATGGAATCCCAAAATGGCTCCTTATATCTTCAAGGAGCACAACGGCATCCACATCATCGACCTGCAGAAGACCATCGCCAAAGCCGACGAAGCCGCTGCTGCCCTGAAACAGATTGCCAAAAGCGGCAAGAAAGTCCTTTTCGTGGCCACCAAGAAGCAGGCTAAAGAAGTAGTGTCTGACATGGCAAAGAGCGTGGACATGCCTTTCGTGACGGAACGCTGGCCCGGTGGCATGCTCACCAACTTCCAGACCATCCGCAAGGCTGTGAAGAAGATGAACTCGCTGGATCAACTGATGAAAGACAAAGACTTCAACAGCATCTCCAAACGCGAACGTCTCCAAGTGGAACGCGAACGTGCCAAACTGAACAAGAACCTGGGTAGCATTGCCGAACTGACCCGCTTGCCAAGCGCACTGTTCATCATCGACATCAACAAGGAACACATCGCCGTGGCCGAAGCCCGCAAGCTCAATATCCCCACTTTCGCCCTCGTGGACACCAACTGCAACCCAGAACTGGTAGACGACAGGAGCAACTGTATTATGGAAAAAGAATTTGACGAGTTGACTATCGCT
>CAMURW010000074.1 GCA_947097635.1 uncultured Bacteroidales bacterium | reverse complement strand
CCTGACGCTCGAATTGCACCTTTTCACTTGCAGGGGCAGCATGTCACGCAAACTCAATAGGTAAAATCCTGGTCAACTTGCCGTTCAACCTATTGGGGTATTTTACGGATAGCTCCAGAAAATCGGCTCATCTGCCTGAAAAAATGTGGTGAAATTACCGTTTCTTGCCTGCCAAGAGACCACAAGCTGCCATGATGTCCTCTCCCCTACTGGCACGGAGCGTGCTGGTAATCCCGTGGCGGTTAAGATAGTCGAGAAAAGTGGCAATAGTGGTGAACGAGGATGATTCGAACTTATCGTCGCCAGAGGAATGGTAACGGATGAGATTGACACGGCACCTTATGCCATTCAGTAATCTCACCAATTCCGCTGCATGACTGATATCGTCGTTGAACCCGCGGAACATGGTGTATTCGAAACTGAGGCGGCGCTGTCCGTTCCAGCCCTGCTTGCGCAGCAGGCTTATCAGCTCAGTGACGGGATACAACTTCTCCACGGGCATTATTTCGCCGCGTTTGGCAGGGAAGGCATTGTGGAGGCTTATAGCTAAATGGCATTCGCTTTCCTGCAGGAAACGCCGCAGCTGAGGAATTACTCCTACGCTGGAGACAGTGATGCGATGTGGGCTCCAGGCCTTGCCCCAGTGTGCCGTCATTACCTGCGTGCTTCGCAGCACTGCGTCGTAGTTGTCCATCGGTTCCCCCATCCCCATATATACTATATTGGTAAGTTGCTCGCACTCGGGGATGGAATATATCTGGTTCAGTATTTGTGCAGTGGAAAGGTTGCCGTGGAAACCCTGACGTCCAGTGTTGCAGAATTTGCAGCCCATCCTGCATCCCATCTGGCACGAGACGCATAGGGTTGCACGGCCAGAGGCTTCGGCACGCTCCTCTGGGATGAAAACAGTCTCCACATACTGGGGAGAGGCACCTCCTGTCGCTATTTGAAACAGATACTTCTTGGTACCATCTTTGGACACCTGCGCATCCATAGGGGCATGGCATCCTATTTCGGCAATCTCGCCCAGACGTGCCCTTATCTTTAACGACAAGTTCGTCATCTGATCTATCCGCTTGATGCCTTTCACGTATATCCAGTCACACATCTGCTTAGCTGTGTACTCGGGGAAACCTTCCTGCTGGCACAACGCCCGCAGCTCTTCCAATGTCATTCCCAGCAGTATCGTCTTCTCTATATCCATGAACATGCTTGTGTATCAAAAGTCGCCCCACTCGAAGTCGCGTGGATCGCTGGTTTCGCCTTTTATCTCTTCTTGGAACTTGGAGCAATCCAGTTCCGTGCCCAAAGGCTCGCTAGGAGCATCGAAAGGACCACGGTAGAAATTTATCTTTGGGTCTTTATAGATATTTTCCATGAAATAGCCGAAAATAGGCAGCGCCATACTGGCGCCCTGTCCGTAGGTCATATTGCGGAAATGGATGCTGCGCAGTTCGCCGCCCGTCCACACTGCTGTTGCCAGTTTTGGTGTGATGCCGACGAACCAGCAGTCGCTGTTGTCCTGCGTGGTGCCGGTCTTGCCAGCAATGGCAGTGCTGTACTGGTTCAGGTGGTATTTGTAGTTCAATCTAACGCCGGTGCCGCTCTGCACCACGCCTTTCATCAGTTCCAGCATCAAATAGGCATTCACTTCGCTTATAGCTTCCTGGCGCTTCTGTTCTTCGGGAAAACGTTCCAGCACCATACCCTTGTTGTTCTCGATACGCGTGATGACGATAGGCTGCACATACTCGCCTTTATTGGCATATGTGGCCATAGCACCGGCCATCTCTGCCACTGTGATTTCCGGGGTGCCCACGCAGATGGCGGGAACGGGGTCTATCTTCGATGCCACCCCCATCTTGCGAGCTATGCTGATGACCTGCTGCGGCGACCCTTGCTTCATCAAGTAAGCACTCACCCAGTTCACACTGTTGGCAAGTGCCCATTTCAGCGTCACCATTTCGTTCGCGCGAGCGTCTGTGCTGTTGCGGGGGCACCAGTCCTTGCCGTTGTCGTCGAAACACACCTCACTGTTGGGAACCTCCGTGCAAGGATACATTCCCAAGTCCTGTATGGCCATGGTGTACACGAAAGGTTTGAAGGTGGAGCCCACCTGGCGGGCACTCTGTGTGACATTGTCATACTTGAAATAGCGATAATTGATGCCACCTACGTAGGCACGCACATAGCCAGTGCCCGGTTCCACGCTCATCAGTCCTACATTGAGGTATTTCTTATAGTGGAGAAGCGAATCCCAAGGGCTCATCACCGTGTCCCTGGAGCCTGCCTGCCATTTGCCGTTTTTCTTTTCCCACACGAACACGGACATCTCCACCTTCTCGTGGAATGCCTTGTGTATCGCGCTCTGGCTCATACCGTCTTCCTTCATGTTGCGATAGCGGTCGCTCTGCTTCATGGCACTGGTGAGGTATTGCTGTACCTGCTCTTCAGAGATGCCGACAAAAGGGTTACCATTTCTTTTGTCCATCTCTTTAAAGAAAGCAGGCTGTATTTCGCCTCCCATGTGTCGTGCTACAGCCTCTTCGGCATAGGCTTGCATACGGCTGTCTATGGTGGTGTATATCTTCAGGCCGTCCTTGTGGACGTTGTAGTTCTCTCCGTTGGGCTTTTTGTGGTGTCTGCACCATTCTTTCATGTAGCTGCGGATGTATTCGCGCAGATAGGTTGCCAAGCCGTCGTTATGGCTTTGAGGCGTGTAGTGGCTCATATCTATAGGTTCGGCCTTGTAGGTCTCGAGGTCCTCGTTGCTTAGGTACTCGTAGCGGTGCATTTGACCCAGCACCACATTGCGGCGCTTGAGGCTGCGTTCCGGGTTGCGGATGGGGCTGTAGGCGGTGGGTGCTTTCAGCAGTCCCACCAGCACTGCAGCCTCGGGAACGGTGACATCTATGGGCTCCTTGTCAAAGTATGTCTTGCAGGCTGTCTTCACGCCGAAGGCGTTGCTGCCGAAGTCCACAGTGTTCAAGTACATCGCCAGAATTTCTTCCTTGCTGTAGTTGTGCTCCAGTTTCACAGCCACTACCCATTCTTTGAACTTGGAATATACGATGCCCAGTTTGCCTTTCTTCTCGCGTGGGAAGAGGTTCTTGGCCAGTTGCTGCGTGATAGTGCTGCCTCCGCCACTACTGCTGCGACGTCCCACCAACGTTTTCACCAGCACGCGAATCAGGCTACGGGGGTCTATGCCGCTATGTTTGTAGAAACGCACATCCTCGGTAGCTATCAGTGCGTTAACGAGGTTGGGGGATATTTCGTCGAAGTCCACATTACTGCGGTTTTGCACGCCTATGAATCCCAGCACTTCGCCGTTGTCGCTTATCACCTCTGTCGCCAGGTTGCTCTTGGGGTTCTCCAGTTCCTCGAAGGAGGGCATAAATCCCAGCCACCCCATGGAAAGCATGAAAAAAAACAGCACTACGGCACCCCAAAAAAAACCGAATACCTTCCATACAACACTCACATAGTGCAGCTGATCGCCTGTCTTGGTCTTGCGTTTTGTTGTTTTCTTATCTTTGGATTGAAATTGGGCCATATTGATTCATTGTTGATGATGAAGGAAAGAAGACTTGTCGCCCCTGTCGGTACCTTCCCCTCCTATTTCGCTAACTTACTCTTCTCTATTCTCAGTCCTACATTCTTGATGCCGATGATAGCTGTGTCGCGCATACCATGCTGTATCTCGAAGTGGTATGTGCCGGTGGTGGGAAAACGCGTGTTCCTGCGAAAGATGTAGCGATTGTCCACATAACCTCCCACACGTTTCCCCAACCACTGTCCTTCTGGTGTCGCCATGGGGCATTCCACAGTGTCGACAGCAATGCCGCCGTCAGGGAAAATAGTGGTAACTAAGAAAAAAGAATTGGAATAAGGATAGTCCACCGTGTGGCGCAGATCTATGAGGAAAGTATAAAGTTGGGCAGTGTCCTCAATATCCACTGAAAAATCCAGTTTGCAGCCCATCTGCCATCCTTGCACATCCACGCGTTGGTCGTCTACAAACAGGACATCCCTGTTGCACGCAGTGAATGCCATAGGCAGTGCTAAGGTTGCCAAGAGGATGAAGGGATTAACACGTTTCATTGTTGCGAAGATGAATGGGGCCTATGTACGATTTTTTGCTTGGTCTTGGGGTTCACGATTATCGCGACGCTCATTACGATTACCGAAGTCACCGTGTTCACCTCTGTCGTTACGTTTATTTTTCTCGTTGCGATGACGGTTGCTCCTTCCAGAGTGTTCGCCACCCTCATTGCGACCACGATTGTCTCGGTTGACACGAAAAGAACGATTCTCGCAGTTATTCTTGAAATCGTACAATTCCTTGTTTCCGCGCATTCCACGACTATCGCGAGGTTTCCCGGGATTGTTGTTTCTATCACCTTGGTCATTTCCGCCACGGATATCATTCTTTTCGCGACGCTCGTTTCTGTCGCGGCGATTGTTTCTGTCGCGATGGCCGTTACGTCCGTTGCTATTGTCACGAAAATTATCACTATCGTCGTTCACCACTTCGTTGCCAGTGTCTGCCATCTGTTTGATTGCATTCTCAAATTCCGATTCACTCGTCTCCTGCTCTAGGGCAGAGGTACTCATCAACTCCACAACGAAGTCTTCCATCTGTTCTGGGTATTCTTGATGGCGATTTTTCTCTATGATGTCCTTCACCGCCTCTGCCTTGAGGGCATAGAGGTCGTTAGAGCCTTCGTAGGCATACCACATAATGCTGCGGAAGACATCAGTCTTCTTGTACAGCGCCAGACCTTTCTTGAAATGCAACGCCACGTGTGCTGGAGGAAATTTCTTCAGCGCATCGACATACACCTCGTATTCAAAATTGAGACAGCATTTCAGTTTGCCACACTGCCCTGCCAGTTTCTGCGGGTTCGGCAATATCTGCTGCGCCTTGGCAACCCCAGTTGTGACGCTCTTGAAGTTCGTGAGCCAAGTGCTACAGCACAACTCACGCCCGCAGGTACCCAGTCCCCCCACTTTGCTGGCTTCCTGACGCACGCCAATCTGTTTCATCTCCACACGCACATGAAATTCTTCCGCGAGCACCTTGATGAGTGTACGGAAGTCCACACGCTCGTCGGCGGTATAATAGAAGATGGCTTTGCTGCGGTCGCCCTGAAACTCCACATCGTTCATTTTCATCACCAACCCCAAATCATCAGCTATACGACGCGTCTTGCTGAGTGCGTGCTTCTCTTCGTGGATAGCTGCGCTCCAACGCTCTATGTCGCTGCTTTTAGCCCGGCGGAACAGTTTGCGGATATTGTCGCTAGTGGGGTCTACGTGCTTTTTCTTCATCTGTATGCGGCACAGGTCGCCGGCGAGGCTCACTATGCCTACATCGTGCCCTGGCATCCCTTCTACAGCCACCACGTCGCCTTCCGCCACGTTGATGCCAAAAGGTAGACGGAAGAACTCCTTACGGTTGTTCTTGAAACGCACCTCTACACAGTCAAAGGGTGTCATTTGTGGCTGTTGTATGCCTTCAAGCCAGTTTTTCACTGCCAACTTGCTGCAGCTGTGACGCTCTGTTTCGTTGATAGGCTCGTAGGAAATGGGGCAATGGTTGCAGCCACGGCTCAAAAACGGCGTTTCCTGATATTTCACCTTGGGAATAACGGAGTCGGGTTCAAGATAAGGATCTATGGAGCTGTCCTGTTTTGCCTGCAGCATCTCCGAATCCCCCTCATAAGGGTCTTCACAGTAGTTGCGGCGTTCTTTCTGCAAGGCCTTTTCTTTGTCTTTCTGCTCGCGGCGGGAACGAAGAAATGCTTCTATCTCGTCGGGGGTGGCTATTTCGTCATTCTCATATCCTTTGCTGTCGTTACTGTCACTGACATTGCTACCTATTACTTCGCGAGACTCCTTGGGGTATTCATCCCAGTTGTTTTGGCTGTGAACTTTACTGCCACTTTTCTCTCCCAGGGAAGAAGGGGTTGCCAGAACATCGTTGGGTACACCATCCTGAGAGGTACCATTGTCCTCGGCATCATTGTTGCGGGTTGTTCCTTGTGCAACAGGCTGCTCTCCACGTATAGAATCGGCAGGAGATGTAACATTATTGTTGATTATGTTTTCTTTTTGTTCTTCCATTGAAAATCTTTGCTCGTGCTTGCCTTTCATCGAACAAGCGGTATTAAAAAACATTTTTACATCCTTTATACTTTTATATAGGATGCTTTTCTCATCTAAGTCTTTGTTTCACTGCTTCTCGCCAAGCATTCTAGTGCCTATGGCGAAATGCTTATCTTCTCTTTAGCAGTTTACTAATGCTAAACGACAGTTCCATAAAAGTAATCTTGGCGTAGGCATTGCGCTCTATGGAATATTGGGCATCGTTGAACGCGCGACACAGTCCTTCGGCGTTATTTATCGTAATCATGTTTGGGAACGAGGCATCGAACTTGTCATCGCCAAACGAGCGATCCATCGGTATCCCCGCCAAATGACACATAAGGCAGGCGCGAATAGAATCTTGTGCATAAAGCAGAAAGCGTTTCTGTGCTTCGCGTCCTTCTCCATGCATCTGTTCCACCCACAAACTCAGGCTACTCATGTTTAGCTTGAACAGCTGCCGCATCCAAGTGACGAACATCTCTGCATGGTGACGTTCCTGTTCGCCGCTATCGTTAAGTTTTGCTGCTTTCGTTTCCGGCACCAGTTCCGAAGACGTAAGTAACGGAATATTGAGTTGCTGCACACGACTAAGGACAGTGCTAAGCATATGGTCACAGTTCGTCGTTACCAGCATAAACAGGGTACGTTCCGAGGGTTCCTCCAGAACTTTCAGTAACTTGTTGGCGACAGCAATGTTCATCTTTTCCGCCATCCATACCACCAGCACCTTCCAACCGCCCTCGTAGCTTGTCATTCCCATCACTTTCTGCACTTCCTCCACATCCTTGTCGCGTATCATACCTTGCTTGTTGCCTACATTCAGAAACAGATGCCAATCGTCCAGACTGCCATACTGGTGTGTCTGCTCCATAAAGGTGCGGAACTCGTTCATGAAATCCTGAGACGAGGGGCTGCTTTTGATGTCGTCCGTAGTCACGGTAGGAAAAATCAAGTGTAAATCCGGATGCGTCAGTTGCCGATATTTCTTGCAACAGGGACACACGCCACAACTATCGGCACGCAACTCATGTTCCAGGTCGTGAATCTCGTTGTGCTGACGGTTCTGGCAATTAAGATATTGTCCATACGCTATTGCCAGTGGCAGAGCACCCGAGGCAGCCTCACCCACAAACAATTGTGCATGACTTATACGTCCAGAGTCTATAATGTCCGTCATGTGATTAATCACATGA
>CAMURW010000073.1 GCA_947097635.1 uncultured Bacteroidales bacterium | reverse complement strand
TGGCATCGTAACGGACTTTCAGTACGCTGTTTTCACCGGAGTGGCATAATTCTTTTATCGTTAATGTTACATACCGACACCCCCATCGTTTGTTTTTCTCTATAGAATTCAGTGAAATAAAATATTCAAAAATAGGGGGGTAAATTTTGAAAACATTGCTTCGAAATGTTTTTTGGAAGACGAAAAGTCGCCAAATACGTTATATTTTCTTACTTATTATTACGTTGCAAAACAATTGATTAATGATTTTATAATACTTTTTTTAGAAAATATCACTCATTGTATGCAAAAATTACGTATTTTTGCTCCGAGTTTTCATTGGTAAAATTTTTGTCCCTTTATCGCATGCCAAGGACGAGAATTTGCAAAAAAAAATTAAGTTTAATGTTTTGCTGAGAGCGACAATTAAAAATTATTTATTAACTAAACTTTCTTATATTATATTATGCAACAGTTTTTACGAAAGATGTTACTGATGGCCGCCCTGTTTGTGGTGCCGTGGGTGACGCAAGGACAAACGACCTACGACACCATTGTCATAGGAACGAACACAGGCAGCGGTTACTACATGCCCTTTACCAACTATTACAAATATGGTTGGACAGAGGCGCGTTATCCCAGCAGTTCCGTTGGCGATGCCGGGCTGATTACTGCGGTTGCTTACAACTGCATCGGCGCATCGTCCCGCACGTTCAACACGCTGGACATCTACATGGGCACTGCCTCCAGGGCCACCATCCACAATACGTCCGATTGGACACCATCCACTGACCTTACCTTGGTGTACAGTGCTACTAACGTGACGGTAGGCTCCGCCACGGGCTGGCAATTCTTTACACTCAACACCCCCTTCGTCTATGCCGACACCACACAGGCCCTGGTGATTGTCGTGGCCAAAGGTCAGGACAGCTACAGCAGTTCCCTGACGTGGGCCTACTCTCCTGGCAGCGGTATGTACCGCCAGACCGATTACGACATCTCCTACACGCAGCATCCTGGCACCGGTACTGGTATTAGGTGTCCCTTCGTCCCCGATGTCAAGTTGGTAAAGACTCCTATCCCTGCTAACTTCTGCTATCCTCCTGCGGACGTGGCTATGGCCAGCATCGACTCTACGGGTGCTACGCTTTCGTGGAGCGCAGGCGGCAATGAGCCGGGTTACAACTATGTCTATGGTATCCCAGGTTTCAGCCTCGATACGATGACCCTCTACTACACCACCGACACTTTTGCCGACCTCAATAACCTCGTCCCCAACACCGTCTATCAGGTTGGTGTGCAAAGCGTCTGCACAGACAGCAGCGCTTGGCGTTGGAAGCAGTTCCGCACCGCCTGTGTTGCTGCGGCAACTCCTCTTGTCTATGGTTTCGAGGACGGAAGCACCAATACCGCTATTCTCGACCCCTGCTGGCACGTACTCGAAATCAACGGCGGAAACTACGGCATTCATGCCGGTTCTTACGCCCACAACAGCACCTATTACTTCGATATGTGGACGACAGACAGTAGTGGCCAGGTGTATCTTGTAGCGCCTGCCATCTCCACGTCTCTCAATGCATTGCAGATTTCCTTCTTTGCCAGGAACTATGACGCCAATGCCACAGGTATCTTAGAGGTAGGTGTGATGAGTAATGGCTTCGACACCTCCACCTTCGAATTGGTAAGCACTCTCACCATCCCCAGTGGCGGTGTCTATGGTGAATATGTGGTATCCATGTCCAACGTTGCCACCACCAGTGGCTTCGTGGCATTCCGTATCCGCCAGAGCGCTGATATCATAATCGACGATATCACCATCGCCGATATTCCCTCTTGCCCTTACCCCACTGGCTTGACCGTGGATAGCGTGGCGGCCGAAGAGGTGGTACTCTCTTGGACGGAGAACGGCACCGCAACGAGTTGGAACATCTATTACGACACCGCTCTCATTTCGGCCGACAGCCTGGATAACTACACTCCCGTTTCGGTGAGTTCCAATCCCGCCATGATTACCGACTTGGCGCAGACCACTACATATTATTTCTATGTGCAGGCCGACTGCGGCAGCGACGAGAGCGAGCTTAGCCTCCCCGCTACGGCAATGACAGGCTTCACCTGCGACGACAACTATACCTATGCTCGGGGCAGTGTGATGGCTGAGGCCACCAGTGCTTACACGCTGCTCCGCGGTAACTATGGCAACAGTGTATACCAAACCATCTTCACCGCCGAGGACCTGAACAACATGGGCATCTATCAGGGCTACATCCACGATATGAAATTTACCGTGACCTCCGTCAGCACCGAATATGCCAAGAACCAGAGCCTCTACCTGGCCCCCGTCGCGCAGCGAGCCTTCACCAGCGCCACCCTGATAGGTGCGGACAACTTCACCCAGGTGTGGCACAACTCGGCTAATGTACTTTCCGTTGGTGAGCATGTTCTCATGTTCGACAGCGCCTACTACTGGGACGGTGCCAGCAACCTGTGCGTAATGTTCATCAACAGCCAGGACGCCACCAGCGGCCCCACCGCCCCTAGCACCTCTGGCACCCCTAGCATCAATGTTGAAAATGGTCCTGCTTACAGCACCATCATATGCTATCGCGACGCTAGCCCCATCAACATTACCAACTACACCAGTGGTAACACTACCTCCAGTATTTATCGTGTGGCTTGGACTTTCGATGCCTGCGTCGATCCCCCTGCTTGCCTCGCTCCTCGTCACGTGACCGCTGTAGACAGCCTCATCGACTCCACTAGCGCCACCATCGTGTGGACTTCTCAGGGCACAGCAACGGCATGGAACGTCGTAGTATCCACTTTCTTCACCATGATGCCCGACACGCTGGCCGATAATGTGATATCTGTCAACGATACCGCCACTGTCCTTACCGGTCTGCTGCCCAACACCGTATATTATGTATACGTGCAGAGCAACTGTGGATCAGACCTCAGCACATGGCCTAGCACCACGTTCCGCACCGCCTGCGGCCCCTATCTGTCGATACCCTATATGGAGAACTTCGACAACTATGTCAACGGTGAGCGTCCTACCTGCTGGGTTAGCGGCGGAGTTTCCCCATATCCACAAACCAGTTCCTCCTATAGTCACTCGGCTCCCAAGAGTTACTATATGTACAACTACACCAATGCCACTACTCCCACTTACTTCGTTTCGCCCGAGATAGACACCACCGCAACCCCGATGAACACCCTGATGGTGTCCTTCGCACAGATGGTCACCAATTATAGCACTGTGAACTATCCTGGCACCATGCTGGTAGGTGTGATAAGCGACCCCGCGGACTTGACGACCTTCTATGCCATAGACACGGTGGCCAGCACCTCCGCCAACCACTGGGAAGAATTCGTTGTGAGCCTTTCTTCGCTTCCCGACAGCGTGCATGCCAACCGCATCGCACTCGTGTCGAAGCCTGTGAACTATACCGGTACCAGTGCCTACAACTACGTTTATGTCGATGACCTCTTCATCGGCGCCGTCCTCGCTTGCGATCGTCCCAGCGACTTTGTGAGTACTGCCCACAGTGCCACTAGCGTCACGCTGGAATGGAACGGAGGCACCACCACTTCCTTCCAGGTTGTTTACGGCACCACCAACGACCCCGACGCTCTAGCTGCAGACGGCACCAACTTGCTGACCGTTCCCGACGACTCTATCGCCATTACTGGCCTTGCCAGCGGCGTGATGTATAACTTCTGGGTACGTGCCGACTGCGGTAGTGACGGCATCAGCTACTGGTGCGGCCCCCTTACCGTGGGCACCTTCAACGATGTGAATATGCCCGTCACCGGTACAATGACTTACAACGATGTCTGCGGTTATATGATTTATGACGATGGCGGCCCCAACGGACAGTATAGCCCCAACCTCGGCGGCGTTCTCACTATCAATGCTAACGCTGGTAGCATCATGAGTATAGGCGGCACTTTCCATTTCGAGAGCTGCTGCGACTGGATAAAGATTTACGATGGCACTTCCGCCACTGGCGAGCCCGTCTTCAGCACCGAAGGCAGAACTTCGGGTAGCATTCCCAGCACACGTTCCATGACAGGATCGTTCACCATCCAGTCTCACTCCGATGGATCTGTACAGTATGATGGTTTCGCTCTCAGCGTAACATGTCAGACTGTCACTTGCCCCTTCATAGGCAATGTGCATGCAGATGCAGTCACCTCCGGCTCGGCTTTCCTGTCTTGGAGCGTGCTCGGCGTGTCCGATACCACCGCATATGATAACCTCTACCTCACCTATACCAATCTTTCCGATTCCACAAGCGTCACCGTGACACCTACCGCAACCGACCATATGGTCCTTACAGGTCTCGACAGCAACACCACCTATAGTGTTGGAGTCTTCACGGTTTGCAGTGGATTCAGTACCGACACGGTCTTCACTACTTTCACCACCAAGGTCCTGCCCTGTATCGTGGTTGATTCCGTAAATTCCCACAACGACACCGTGGGCTCTGGAAGCGCTACCAGCAGTTACCTGCCCTCTAGAGCCAGCTATAATTATAGCCTCACCGAGCAGATATTTCTGCCCGACGAGATAGGCGGATCTGGCGACATCAGAGCACTGGCTGTCAACGCAACCTCTATTTTAACGGCACGTGGCAATTACAAGATTTATCTTGGCACCACCAGCCAGTCCACCATGAGTTCCATGTTCACTCCCAATAACCTGCAGCTGGTCTACGATGGACCGTCGCAAATGAATGCCGGTACTACGGGGTGGATTACCTACAATTTCACCAGCGATTTCTCGTACAATGGCAGCGACAATCTTGTAGTGATTTTCTTCGACGAGACGGGCTCCTGGAGTTCCTCCAACTCCTATAAGGCCGATGCCGTCACTGGCAAAGCGATGTACCGATCTAGGGACGGCAGTCCTTTCAGTCTTGCCGACCTTAGCGCCGGTTCCTCCTCTTCTAGCCGTAACCAGATGATCTTCACCCTTTCGAACTGCCTGCAGCAGGCCACTACTTGTGCAGCACCTTTGGTTCTGGTAGACACCGTTACTACCAACAGTGCTACCATAGAGATCTATCCTGGCTATCAGGAAAGTAGCTGGACGGTGGAATACCGCATCCCAGGCACCAGCACGTGGACACTCTCCGGCATCGCTACAACGGGCACATATACTGTAAACGGGCTGCAGCCCGCCAGTTACTATGAGATACGTGCCACCTCGCAGTGCGATGCCGTCACTTTCAGCACGAAGGTCAACATCGTCACGGGCTGTGCTGTGATACCCGTCACCGCCGCTACCCCCTATCTCCAGACCTTCGAGGGCGGGGCTCCTCTGTGCTGGACGATGGATCATGTGAATGGACAATACGACTGGCTGCTAGGCAGCGAGACCCATGTCTATCACAATGCCGCCTATCAGCATGGAGAAGGTGCCGCCGAGCTCATCCAGCTGAGTGTACTGACCGACACCGCCATCACCAAGCTCATCACCGATGCCTACAGTTTCGCCACTCTCACAAACGGTGCACGTCTGCGCTTCTGGAATGCGCAACTGCCTTATACGATCAATGATGTGGATTATACCCAGCCCACCCTCTTCCTCTATTATCGCACGAGCGAGGCAGATACCTGGACGCTCTTCGACAGTATCGTGACCGCCGTCGTGGACTTCACTCAGCACGAGTTCTTGTTACCCAACTCCTCGTCGGCGCCTTGGTATCAGATAGCCTTTGAGGGACGCTGCCCCTTTGGATTTGGCCTGAACGTGGATGACGTGCTCATCGATGCCGCCCCCGCCTGTCAGCGTCCTACCCATGTAGCTGCTACAGTCTCGGGTACCAGTGCCACGCTCGCCTGGAATGGCACCTCGGCCAACTACATCGTAAAGTATCATCCTTTCTACGACACTGTCAGTGCCTGGACCGTTATGCCCGCCACTTCCGCCACTTCCGCCACCATCACTGGTCTCACCGCCGGTGAATACTACGAGGTCACCGTTACTGGCGACTGCGGCGCAGTGGACGGACAGAGCGATCCCAGCGCATCCGTGTTCTTCTATATGCCCTGCGTAGCGCAGACTGTGCCTTACAGCGAGGACTTCAACAGCTATACCAATGACTTGTGCAGCATCGTTAACAGCTCGTTTGTAGGCTACGATAATTATCCTTATGTGCAGCTGCCCAGTTGCTGGATGTTCCCCAATCAGAGCCACAGTACCACCAGCCCTGCTGCCCTGCTTTTCAATGACTCCACCGACGCCTTCTCCACCAACTGCCTGTGGATAAACGCACGCATGGGCCGCGACCACTATAGTGTGCTGCCTCTGATGAATGCTCCCATCGACACGCTGCTCTTGCTCTTTGACTATATCAATGCATCCGAGACCATCGAGATTGGTGTCGTCACGAACCCCAATGATATGTCCACTTTCGTGTCGCTCGAGACCCTCACAGCCACCTCCGGTCAGGCCGAACACTACTTCTCTACCGACACCGTGAACTGGACTGCTGGTCAGAACTACTACATCACCCTCCACACTTCTGGCTCCTACTACTCTTTCATCGACAATGTACAGGTGTTGTATCAGCCCAACTGCATGAAGGTTGCTAACGTGCATCAGATTGGTGCGGGCTCGAGTAGGGTCACCATCGACTGGACAAACTCCAGCACAGGTGCTACACCTCAGGCCTACCAGATTGCCTACCGCTCCGAGACAGACAACACGCCCTCTTTCATGTACACCGTGTCGAAACCCGCCACCATCACTGGCCTTAGCAACCTCACAGACTATGCTGTGGCCGTGCGCGCCATATGCGGTGCCGGCGACACCTCCTACTGGAGCGATGTTATCATAGCGAGCACTACGTTGTGCGACGGTGCTGCTTTCGACACTATCGGCACTGGCACCACCACTGCATACACCTATCCTGTCAACAATTTCTACCGCTACACTCAGACCCAGACCATATACACGGCCGCTGAACTGGACAGCACTGCCAAGACTCTCAACGCCATTGCGTATGAGTATGGTTATTTGCAGCCCACCACCAGTAAGACCAACGTGCAGATTTATCTGAGCCACACCACCAAGGCTGCCTTCAATGGCAGTTCCGACTTCGTCAATGGCGACAGCACCTTCGTGCTCGTCTATCAGGGCGACCTGAATGCCGAATCGGGCTGGAACATGTATGGCTTCGACACTACATTCGATTACGACGGCACTTCCAACCTGCTGGTCACCGTCATCGATATGTCTGGCTATTACGACGGCAGTGCCTATGTGTGGAGAACCAGTCAGTGTACCGACAACATGACCATCGCAAGCAGAAGCGACAGTTATGTTCCCAATTACCCGAACCTCGCTTCTTACTCAAGCAGTGGCAGTGTGTATGCGTACCGTGTCAACACGCAGTTCATCTCCTGCGGTGCTTCCTGCACTGCTCCTACGGTGACGAACATCACGCACGACTACCAGAGCGCTACGATGGCCTGGCGTTCCTCTGCCACGGCCTTCGAGGTGAACGTGAAGGCTCTAGCCGCCC
>CAMURW010000072.1 GCA_947097635.1 uncultured Bacteroidales bacterium | reverse complement strand
ACCTTGGGTAGGCTATGGTGCCCAGCTCTTTCAGTTTCACCAGGTGCCCATCGGTGCCCATCAGCGACAGTTCTTCTATGTCCGTGATGCTGTTGCGATATTCCTCTTTCAGGCGCACCACGATGTTGTATTCGTCGCCGTCCTCCTTGAGAAAGCCTGCTGCCATGCCGTTCACGCGGTCGCGCACATACATGCTCACGGTGCTGGCATTGAGGCCGTGCAGTGCCAGTTTCTGCTTGTCGAAGGTGATTTTCAGCTCGGCGCGGTCTTCGTCGCGGCTGCTGGTGGCATCGCGTGCGCCGGGGATGTTCTTTTGGATGCGGCGTTTCAGTTCTGCGGCAACCTTGTTGGTTTCGTCGAAGTCGTAGCCATATATTTCCACCTCCAGGTTGTTGTTGCTGCTCATCATGTCGCCGGTGGATACCTGATAATTGATTACTTCGGGATGGGTGCTGATGATGTTTCGCGCCACCTCGGCAATCTCCTCTATGGAACGTTCGCGCTCGCGTTTTTTGTTGCAGCGCACACGCATGGAAATCTTGTTGTTGGATGTGCTGTTGAAGAGGGTGGCTATGCCGGCATTGTCGTTGCTGCCGGCGCTGGTGGAAAGAACCAGCATCTCGGGTATCTGTTCTTCCATCTCTGCTTCTATGGAACGGGCAGTCTTCAGGGTCTCCTCGATGCGTGTGCCGCGCTGCAGGTCGATGTTGATAGTCATCTGTCCGCTGTCCTGGTTGCGCATCATATCCATGCCGATGTTGCCGCTCATCATAGGTATCATGCTGACTGCGAAGATGGCCAGGGCGATGCTCAATACGACGACTTTATGTTGCAGGCTCCAGCGCAGTACGTTGGCATACCATGCCTCCACGGCGCTGAACCATTTGCCGAACGTTTTTTCGAAGGTCAGCTTCTTCTTGTCGTGTTTCTCTTTGGCGGCACGCTCTTCTGCTTTGTTGACATAGAACTTTTTTGCTTTCAGCATCTTGCTGGCCAGCATGGGTGTCAGTGAGATGGCGGTGGTGGTGGAAACGCACACGACAATGGTCACTATCCAGCCCAGTTCCTTAAAGAAGACGCCGCCCATGCCGGGCAGCATGGTGAGCGGCACGAACACCACTACCAGCACCAGCGTGGTGGCGATAACGGACACCCACACCTCGTTGGTGCCATAGATGGCAGCCTCGCGCGGGCTTTCGCCGCGTTCTATGTGCTTCGTCACGTTCTCCAACACCACGATGGCATCGTCCACCACCATGCCGATGGCCACGGTGAGCGATGCAAGAGAGATGATGTTGAGCGAACTGTCGGCCAGCAGCAGGTAGATGAATGCGGTGATAAGGGATATGGGTATAGTGAGGCCGATGATGATGGTGCTGCGCCAGTTGCCCAGGAAAATGAACACCACCATGACGACGAACAGCAGGGCGTAGAAAATGCTCTCTGCCAAACCGCCGATGGCGTTCTCTATGTCCTCCGAGTTGTCGTTTATTATGGTCATTTCGATGTCGGGAGGTAGTGTCTTCTCTATCCGTGCCATTTTTTTCTTCACATCGCGGGCTATCTGCACTGTGTTGGCGCCGGTGGCCTTGGAGATGATGAGTCGCGCGCCGTCGTGGCCATTAATCTTCTCGTCGAGCGAGAGATCCTTGATGGTGTCGCGCACTGTGGCCAGGTCGCGTACGAAAATCTGCTTGCCGGCGTAGGTGGCAACGGGGATGTCGGCTATCTCGCTGCTTTCCTCGTATTCACCTTTCACGCGCATCTGGTACTGCTCTTTGCCCATCTTCACGGTGCCGCTGGCCAGGTCCATATTGTTGGCGCTGATGGCGTTGCCCACTTGCTCCACGGTGAGGTTGTAGGCATCCAGCTGGCGCGCGTCGAGGTCTATATAGACGTAGCGCTCCGGTGCGCCGCTTACGGTGAGGTTGCCTATGCCGTCCACGCGGTTCAGCTCGTTGGTCACTTTGTCCTCCAGTATCTTGCTCAATCCGGGGTAACTTTCCTTTGCGGTGATGCCATAGGTGAGGATGGGCATTGCGCTGCTGTTCAGTTTCAGGATGGTGGGGCGGCTCACGCCGTCGGGCAGGTTGTCGTACACCAGGTCCACGTATGAACGTATGTCGTTCAGGCTTTCGTCCAGGTTGCTGCCCCACTCAAACTCCATCGTCACCACGCTCAGGTTGTCCTTGCTCTGGGATGTGAGGTTCTTCAGTCCGTCCACGCTATTCAGCGCGTTCTCGATGATTTTGGTGATGTTGGTCTCTATCTCGCTGGCATTGGCGCCGGCGTATGTTGTCATCACGGTGATGTAGGGAGGATCCACCTCGGGCATTTGGTCGATAGGCAGGCGCGTGAGTGAGAAAAGTCCCAGAATGACGACGGCAACAAATATCAGGCCCGTGGTAATGGGCTTCCGTATTGCGTTTTTGTATATTGCCATAATAATTTATAGTTGGTAATTAGTAATAAAAGATTATATGTAAACGCATTGTTTCTTGCTAATTACTTACTGCTCGTTCCCTCTTCGGTTTCGGTGGCATCGGTGGCGACGATGTCCAGGGGACTGCCGTCCACCAGTTTGGCCTGGCCCACTATCACTAGTTCGTCGCCTTCCTTGAGGTCGCCGGGTGTGACGGGTATCACCTCTATTTCATCGTTGAAGCGGCTGCCCAGTGTCACGGCCACGCGGCGTGCCGCGCCGTCGTTGTTCACAAACAGATAGCGTTCGTTGCTGCCAGTGAGCTTCAGCACGCTTTGGTAAGGCACTACGAGCGCTTCCACCT
The DNA here is from genome assembly GCA_947097635.1 of uncultured Bacteroidales bacterium. Taxonomy (GTDB): domain Bacteria; phylum Bacteroidota; class Bacteroidia; order Bacteroidales; family P3; genus Colimorpha. Next base: position 4,777 of record CAMURW010000072.1, on the reverse strand, counting down.
GCCCCAGGGCCAGGGTGGTACGCACATACATGCCTGGACGTATCTTCTCGCTGCCATTGGGTATAGACAGTTTGGCCTGGAAGGTGTGGCTGGTGGCATCGACGGTGGGGTACACTATCTCTACGGTGGCGGGGAATGCCTGGTCGGGGTATATCTCGCTGTACACGTTCACGCGCATGCCTTTTTTCACCAGGGGGAAGTAGCTTTCGGGGATGTTGATGATGGCCTTCAGGTGGTTCACTTGTGTGAGCGTGAGGATGGGCTGTCCGCTGTACATCTCGCCGTCTTCGTAGTTTTTGGCGCTGATCACGCCGGCGAAGGGGGCTTTTACAAAGGTGTTGGCCTGTAGGAATTTGCCATTTTCCACCAGTTGGTCGTAGCTGGCCTTGGTCTGGTCGTAGGTCTGTTGGCTTACAGAGCCAGTTTCGCGCAGTGCTGCCACGCGGTCCAGTTCCACCTTGGTGCTGGCGGTGGTGATCTTGTTGGTGTTCAGCTGTGTCTGGTCCATCTGCACCAGCAGCGTGCCTTTGGAGACGCGGCTGCCCACCTCCACATATATTTTCTCTATGTGTCCGGTGATGGAGGGGGACACGTTCATCGTCTCGTAGCCCTGCAGCGTGGTGGAGAGCTCAATCTCCTTGGCGATGCTCTGCTTTTTCAGCGTCATCAGCTTCACTTTCTCCGCTGTCTTCTTGGTGTCTTGCTGGGCCTGGGTGTCTTCCTTCTTGCCGCCGCAGCTGGCAAGTATTGCTGCCGCCATTGCAACGGCGGCGATTTTTGCTATATATTTCATTGTGTCTTTGTTTATTCGTTTCGTGGGCGGTTGTGCCCGTATTGTATTTTATTGATGCGCAACAGGGAGTGCCGCTATTTCTCCTCGCCTTTCCTGTATTGGTTCTCGCTCAGCAGCGACTCCAGCGCCACCTGTGCGTTTACTACGCTTACCACGGCCTGTATGTAGCTGCTCTGCGCGGTGATGAGGTCGTTGCTAGCCTGCGTCACTTCCAGGCTGCTGGCGCGTCCGTATCTGAACTTCTCCGTGATGTTGGCGAAGACGCGTTGGCTCACGTCGATGTTCCTCTTTTGTATGTCATAGGTCTCCAGGGCGTTCACAAGGTTGTAGGTGGTTTGTTTGTATTGCACGTTGAGGCCGTCTTCGGCTTGCTGCTTGCTGTTGACGAGCTTGTCGTAGTCTATCTTTGCCTGCTTGACTTTGGCGGCACGGCTGCCGCTCTGGAAGATGTTCCACTTCAGGCTGGCGCCTATCATGCCGGGAGGCGTCATGTTCATGCCCTCTTCCTTGCCGAAGTAGGTCTTGCTGTTGTAGGCATAGTAGGCGCTGAGGGTGGGGAGGAAGTCCATCCATGCCAGCAGCACCTGATGCTTGCTGGCTTTCTCGCTCAGCGCCAGGGTCTGGTAATCGAAGTTCTTGTTGATGTCGAAGCCCTTGCTCAGCATTTGGCCTGCGGCGTCGATGTCTATGATGTCGTCCAGCTTGCTGGTGAGGGTAATGTCGTCTTCGGGGTTGGCTCCCAGCTGTAGCAGCAGGCTGTTCCGCAGCATCTGCAGCGCGCGCCTGTTGCTGCTGATGGTGTTGCGCATCGTCCCTACCTGCACCGTCAGTTTGTCGGCGTCCACTTGCTCCGCGGCGCCTATCGTTACGGCGTTCTGTGTGGTTCTGGACAGGCGCTCAATGTTGGCGAGGCTGCTGTCCAGCAGTGTCATCGTCTCCTGCATGACGAGGATGGAGACGTAGACGTTTTTCACGCTGGCTTCGGTGGATTGTATGGTCTGGCGGCGTGTGATGTCGCTCATCTGCTTGGACACGTCGGCCAGCATTACGGACACTATCTGCTGCCCCGTCAACGCAATGGCGGCGGTGGCGGTGAAGGTGCCGTTGGGATTGAGGGGGATGCTCATGACACCGAAGTCCATCGTGTAGCCCATCATGTTCTGGTAATCGAAGCCTAGGCTTACCTGCGGCAGCATGCTCGACAGAGCCTGCCATTTGGCAGCCTCTGCCTTTTGGCGGTCCAGGCTGGCGTTCGCCAGGGTGTAATTGTGTTCTACGGCATAGTCCTGGGCTTGCCGCAGCGTTAGGGTGAGATGCTTGGCTGCCGTGCTGGTGCCAGTGGCACCGCCGTGGATGGCCTGCTGTGCGCTGCCGTGCGGCAGGCCTGTGGTCAGTGCGATGGCCATCGTTGTGAAAAGTAACTTGATATTCATTCTCTAAGTGTGTTTACGAATGCTATGCGTGATTTGCAATAAATTATTATGTGATGACTTTGGCGACTTTGCGTTTGGCTATTTTCTCCCTGTGGGTGTCGTATTTCTGCTTGGTCGTCTTTCTTTTCTTGGCTTTGGGCTGCCCGTCGGCGGCATCGGAGCTGCTGCCGGGCTTCTGTTCCTTTCGCCTGTTGGCGGCGATGGCGGCGTTGCATCCTTTCGTTATCCATTTTGCCATTTTGTCCATTGGCAGATACTCGGATTGCCACTGGTCGTGCTTGTCGTTGCCGTTGGACTTCGTGGCGTTGTGGAACGCCTCAAGGTATTGGTTGATGGAGGGGATGGGCTGCATCTCGTCCGGAGGCCCCGAGGGAAGGTGTGCCGGGGCTTCTTTGGATAGTCTGGCTTCCAGCCTGTTGTATTTTTTCAGTGCCTGCTCGGTAAGGCATCCTTTGATGATGATGAACGAAAGCATGCTGGTGCACACGTCTTGCATCTTGGAGTCCCTGGGGTAGATAATCATTGCCACGGTTCCCAGTGAGAATAGTATTTTTGCAATCTCTTCCGTGCTGACATACGACACCACGCTGCCGTCCTGCTGCGCTTTGTCCAGCACCTCTTCCACCGCCTGCCGTGCGGTGTCGCGTTTGGAGCCGCCCAAGAAACTGAAATGGCGACGAAACAGCTCGGGATAGTGGTTTGCCAGGTCCTCGAACAGCTTGCTGTATTTGATGATGTGGATGGCTCTCATCTTCACCAGGTAAAGCGTCAGCATCAGCGGGTCGTCCACTTTGCCGTGCAGCTCCTTGATGCTGTTTTCTATGTGCTGTTTTATGCTTTCGCAGCAGGCCTCCAGCAGATCGGTTTTGTCGTTGAAGGTCTCGTAGACGGTGCGTTTGCTCATGTGGTTGTGCCTGGCAACGTCGTCCATGCTCACGTCGCGACATCCTTTCTCGGAATATAGCTTCAGCGCGCCGTGCAGAATCAGGCCGCGTGTCACCTCTATGTCTCTGGGTTCTCTGGGCATCCTAATATCTAATTTATTGTCAAAAATCAAACGTTAACGTGTGTGGCTGACTTGTTGTCAATGTTCTGGTACACAGCAATAAAGACAGTACTTTCCGCTTGCTGGTAAAGCCAAAAGCGACTGCAAAAATACGAAAACTTTTTGAGTTGGCAACAGTTTGTTAACGAAGTGCCCGTTAAAAAAACTTAATTATGCCTGTTTGGTTTTCTCTCCTGCGTTTTTGGGGAGGGACGCTGCCTCTTTTCGCCCTCCCCCTTTCCTTGCCGGTAATGGGAGGCAGGGAGGGCACCTGCGTTTCTCTATTAGGCTTAGGTGGGTGTATGGTCCTTAATTGTCATTATGTTAACCTGATTTGCAGGTTCACCTTGAAAGACAAGCTGCCATCCCCGTTTTTTATGATGTTCGCATACTCATGTCTTGTGGTGCTGCTCCTTTCTAAATATGCACTACGATAAAGGAACTCTTCGAAACGATTTCTGTCGTAGAAATGATAACACATAATGTTGCCGTCGCTTGTTCTTGCCTTCAGTTGGTGGCAACGAACCTTTAGCATAAAATCCTCGGTGGGGGTATGGCAAACGAGTTTTTCCCTCCATTTATGGCGCTGAGTAAATTCTCGGCTTGCTCTAGGAATTCGTTAGCGGAAACTGTAAGCAGTACCTTCCCTTGCGGTGTTTCGATCTTCACTGTACGCTCGTTGAGCCGATAATGTATTGCATTGTTTTTCCTCGTGTGAAGGGGAGTGCAAAGTTACGTCATTTTTCCCGTACCGGGAGGGAAAAGTTATCAACAATGGGGCTTATTTCCTGTCGCAGTGCGGATAAGGCGCGCGAAAAAAAAGTTATCAACAGGGCCTTCGGCAAATGAGGCGTGATTTCCGTGTTTTCGGCCGTCGAGCGATGCCGACATGTTGATAACTTTTGCCGACAGACTATTTTTTTTGTCGGCAAGTGTCCATTAATTTCTTGGAAGTCAGATGCCGACAAACTTTTTTCGTCTGTCGGCATGCTGTCGGCATGGTTTGGCGTATTTTTGCAGCCAGAAACCGCCTCGGCAGCCGTTGGGCCCATGAGGCGTGGTTCTCCCACCCGCTTCGCCGGCACTGCGGCATCACTTTGCCGCTGTGCAAGTCCACGTCGGAGGCATTCGCGCTTCCGGTTGGTGGCAAAGCGGATGAAGGCTGGTTTGCCACGTGGTGTTAAAATTAGTTATGCAAAATGTTGTGATTATGCTGTCAGTTCCAAGCCGAAGAAGCGATGCGAAAGGAGATGTGAGGGCGAAAGCCGCGGCGCCGCATGCGCCGCGGAGTGTCTGCGGTGTATGTCAAGTGGCGGGCATGGGTCTGGCGTGGGTCGGGCGTGGGTCGGGCATGAGTCGGACATGGGTCGGACAGTTGCGCCGCAACGCCTACGCAGGCAGGCGGCCGGGGCGGCGGCACGTGAGCGTGCCGCCGCCCCGGCGTGCCTGCGCCGCCGCGAAGCCGATGACATTTGTGACAACAATGACAGCCCTCCGCGCAACATA
>CAMURW010000071.1 GCA_947097635.1 uncultured Bacteroidales bacterium | reverse complement strand
CGTTGGAGAGGATGCTGTCGCGTTCTATGGAGTCGGTGGAGGCACCTCCTATCCATCTCAGTTCCTGCGAGATATAGCCTGTGCTTTTGCCGTCTAGCACCATGTCGTTGGTGTATACGTATCTACGATATTTGTCGTTTATTTTCACGCTGTCGTTCACGGTGCGCAGCCACTCGGTTCCTTTCAGGTGGTCGTTGTTGCAGGCCAGCGTAAGGAAGGCAGCAACCGCCAGGAGGGGTAATAAAATTTTCTTCATTGTTGTTGTGTATAATTAATGCGTTAATATTTGTGCGTTCGGGATTTGCGTTCAGTCTGTCCAGTCGCCGCTTTCTTTTATAAGTTTCACCAACTCTTCCACGGCATTGGCTTGGTCAATGTTTTGCCGCACCACCTGTTTGCCTTTGTAAAGCGTGATTTTGCCTGCGCCTGCGCCCACGTAGCCATAGTTGGCATCTGCCATCTCGCCGGGACCGTTGACTATGCAGCCCATCACGCCGATTTTGATGCCTTGGAGCTGCATGGTGCGTGCCTTGATGGCGTGCAGTGCCTGTTGTATGTCGTATTGCGTGCGTCCGCAGCTGGGGCAGGCGATATATTCGCATTGCGAGATGCGCGCTCCTACCGCTTGCAGTATGTCGTAGGCCACCGGCACCTCGGCGACGGGGTCTTCGGTGAGGGACACGCGGATGGTGTCGCCGATGCCGTCGATCAGCAGGGCACCGATGCCTGCCGCACTCTTCAGACGCGCCAGCATGGCGTCTCCGGCTTCCGTCACCCCCAGGTGGATGGGGTAGTTCATGCCGCGTTCTTCCATCTTGTGGACAAAGAGACGCGTGCTGTCCACCATCACCTTCACGTTGCTGGCTTTCATGGAGAAGACCAGGTCGTGGTAGTCCTGTGCCTCACACACCTCTGCGAATTCTATGGCGCTCTGCGCCATGCCCTCTGGCGTGTTGCCGTAGCGGCTCACGATGCGCTGGCTGAGACTGCCGTGGTTGGTGCCAATGCGCATGGCTGTGTGGTGCTGCTTGCAGATGTCGATGAGGCGTGCCATGTTGTCGCCTATCTTTTTCAGTTCATCGGCATATTCCTGTTCGTTCCATTCCAGCTTGCCGGTGTTGCGGTCGATGTAGTTGCCGGGGTTCACGCGCACTTTCTCCACAACCTTGGCGGCTTCTTCGGCGGCGATGGGGTTGAAATGGATGTCGGCGACGAGCGGTACATAGCAATTGCGCTTGGCCAGTTCGCTCTTGATGTTCTCCAGATTGTGTGCCGCCTTCACGTCTGGTGCTGTGATGCGGACAATCTCGCAGCCTGCCCCCACCAGCCGTAGAGTCTGTTCCACGGTGGCTTGTGTGTCCATCGTGTCGGTGTTGGTCATGCTCTGCACACGAACAGGCGCGCCTCCGCCCAACTCCAGGGAACCGATATGAATTTTTCTCGATTTCATGCCAAGTTACTTACTAACAAAATTACGATCTCACTTTTTGAATTGAAACATTGTTGCCCAAATACACTTCGGTAGCGCCAACGCCGTATTTGGACATCGGGGCATCGAAGAAATGAATGCCCTCGTACTGCTTCAGCTCCTTCATTATCTCATCTTTGAGGATGCCTTTGCCCACTCCATGTATGAAGATGACCTTCTGGTAGTGGTTGAGGACGGCATGGTTCATGCAGGTGCGGAAATGGCACATTTGTATCTTGAGGGCCTCGTGGGCTGCCAGCTTGCCTGGGTTTTCGCACAGCATCTCTATGTGCAGGTCCACCTCCGCCTCGCCAGGCGATGTCTCGTGCTGAAGTAACACATTATCAACAAAATGCTTATTATTCAACTTCTGCAAGTTAGATAGTTGCTTCTTCAATTTGGCCACCTGGTCCTTGAGGCTGGCCACCTGACCGTGCAGTCGCTTTATCTCGTCCTCGGGTTCCAATTTCACTTCTTTGATTTGTGATATGTGGCTGGTGGTGAGTGACGGTATGGATTTTTTCTCTACCTCCGTGTCGTTGAACATCTTTCCGGCACCTTGTATGTCGGCCATGCGGATAAGTTCGTTGGGCTGCATGGGCAACTCGAATCCTGTCTCGTCCTGCACGAAGACGAAATCGTCTGTTATCTTTGTGACGAAGCCGCTGCCGGTTTGGTTGAGGAATTTTACTTTGTCGCCTTGTTGAAATTTAGTCATAATAGTTCTTCTGCTAATTGTTTGAAATCTATCCCGTCGAAGTTGCCGGAGGACATCATCAGGAGGTTCTGGCAACGTGTGCCTTCGGGAAATATCTCCTTGATGCGGCGCTGCAGCTCGGCACTGTCGTCATACACTTCTATGGCGGAGGTTTGGAATGCATCGTGGATATGTGCTTTGCTTAGAGGCGGTAGATGCTTCAGTTCCACGGCACTGGGGTTGAAATATACTATGGGCACGTCGACCTTATCCATTGTGCCGGCATATTGCTGCAGAAAGTTGTCGCTGAGGCTGCTGTAGGTGTGCAACTCCATGCACGCCACCAGGCGGTGGTTGGGATATTCCTCCTTCATGGCTGCCACCGTGGCACGCAGTTTGCTGGGTGCGTGGGCGAAGTCCCTGTAGACCGAGCAGTCGTAGGTACGGCGGCCCTCGTAACGCGTGTGTTGCATCTTCTCGATACTGTTGGCATCGACGACTTTGGGCTTCTTGTCCAGTTCCTTTTCGCTGGAACTATGCATCACCAACTCCAGGCGTTGCGCGGCACCCTCGAAGTCTTTCATGGCTTCGAGGAAATAGCAGGGGCTAATGCTGACGCATTCACACACATGGCTTGCTGCCATGAGGTTCTGCATGTTGTGACGTCCGAAGATGTGCATGGGATACTCATTGCCCTTGTCGTCGGTCACTATGGTGCCTTCGCCGTCGGGAGCCACCTTATAGTGCGGAGTGCCGTAGGGTATATATTCAATGTCTTTTCGGTTGGTGCCTTCCACTACTTCCTTCACCACAGGGTCTTCTTCACAATATATCACCTTGCCGCCCGGCTCGATGAGATTGACAAACTTTGTGAACTGTTCTTTATACACGTCGAAGGTCGGGAACACATTCATGTGGTCCCAGGCAATGCCGCTCACCACGGCGATGTTTGGGTGGTAAAGGTGGAACTTGGGACGCGGGTCGATGGGCGAAGTGAGATATTCGTCGCCTTCTATTACCATATAGTCTGGTCCGTTCTTTGCCTCTCTGTCGCTGAGGTGCACCATAAGGTTGAAGCCTGCCAGTTGTGCTCCCACTATGAAGTCGGCGCTAACGCCTGTTGCCCTCATTACATGGAGAATCATGGAGGTGATGGTGGTCTTGCCGTGGCTACCTCCCACTACTATGCGCACTTTGTCCTTGCTTTGTTCATATAGATATTCCGGGTAGCTGTATATCTTTAGTCCCAGTTCTTGTGCCTTCAGCAGTTCGGGGTTGTCCTTTCTGGCATGCATGCCCAGCACCACGGCATCAAGGTCTGGTGTGATTTTTTCGGGAAACCAGCCTTCTTTCTCTGGCAGGATGCCGGCTTTTTTCAGGCGCGTGCGTGCGGGGTCGAAGATTTCGTCGTCGCTGCCGCCGACGTTGTAGCCTTTCAGCTTGAGCGCCAACGCCAGGTTGTGCATCGCGCTACCGCCGATGGCGATAAAATGGACGTTCATTGCTTCAATTCTTTAGGATAATAAATATAGTATTTCTTCACTGCCTTTTCGAGGAAGTGGCGGTCCAGCTGGTCACTGGCTTCACTGATGTCCTTGCAGGTGCCGTCTTTGAATAGGACGCGTATCTCTTGGTCGTTGAAGTCGTAAGCGTGGTTTTCGTGGGTGCCGGTGCCGACGAAATAGCGGCTGTCTTCCAGGCTCACCTGGCATAGTTCCACTGCCTTGCCGCGCAACTCGTCGATACACGTTATGCGAACAGGTTTGTCGCTGATGCTGATAGCAGGCAGCCGACGATACATGAGATTGGAAGCCAGACGTGAGAGCACATCATCGCTGGCATGGCTCCACGTCTTCAGCACATGCATCACGTCGCTGTCGTCCTGTGCGGCGAACCTGTCCAGCAGGCTGTCGTCTTTGCGGAAGTCGTCTTCGCTGTATGTGTGGGCGATAAACTGCATCAGCCCTTTGTATTCCATATTGGCATTGTGGCCTTCGAACATCGTGGAGGCTTGTTGGCACAGTTCGCGTGCACGCTGCACCGCGTTTACTAACAGCATGTCTGCCGCCACTACGGTTTTGTGCAGGTACACCTGCCAATACATCAGGCGGCGGCTGATGATAAATTTCTCTATGCTGTAGATTCCTTTCTGGTCTACCACCAATTCGTCGTTGTGGACGTTGAGCATATTGATGATGCGCTCGGTGCCCACGACACCTTCGCTCACGCCGCTGAAGAAGCTGTCGCGGGAGAGGTAGTCCAGCCTGTCCATATCCAGCTGCGAGGAGACAAGCTGATGGAGGAACTGTTTTGGATAGGTGCCGTCGAAGATGTTGATAGCTGTCGTTAACTTGCCGTCCAGTTTTTGGTTCAGACGTTCCATGAATAGACGTGTGAGGACTTCGTGATCCACGTCCACCAGCATATGTTCCATGGTGTGCGAGAAAGGTCCGTGTCCGATGTCGTGCAGCAGGATGGCCAGTTTGGCGCCTAGAGCTTCGTCGGTGGTTATTTGCACTCCCTTCATTTTCAGTACTTCCAAGGCGCGTCCCATCAGGTTGAGGCATCCCAGTGCGTGGCTGAAGCGGTTGTGGGTGGCACCGGGATAGACGTAGTAGGTGAAACCCAGCTGCTTGATGTTGCGCAGCCTCTGAAAATAAGGATGCTCGATGATGTCGTAGATGACATCGTCGTCGATGGTGAGGAAACCATACACAGGGTCGTTGATAATCTTGCGCTTGCTCATTCAGGAGTTCATGTCGCTCATAAGGTTCATAAAGCTAGAGTTACCTTCTTTCATGTACTTGCATACAAAATATTTTTATGGCTGATACTATCAGTTCATCGCAACTTATCATGGCGCAGCCGAGTTTGGGGTCTTTCAGGCGAGCGCATACGATGTCGCCGTTTTCGTGCCGGAACATCTGCGCCATTTGCTGCACGAGCACGCGCTGGCTGTGTTTCGCTGCGGGGTCGCTGCCCGCTGTTATCGGTATTAGTTTACCTGCCAGTATTGCCATTCCCGAGACGCAGCCGCATATCTCCCTCAGCCCGCTAATGCCGTTGCCAAAGGGGTGGCCCCATTGGATGGCCTCCGCGCAGGTCATACCCACAAGGTCGCAACAAGCAAGCATCACGCTCTGCGCGCAGTTGTAGTGGCGGTGATATTCACGTCCTTGCTGCATTCGTGTTCTTATTTCTTCCTCAGTCATATTTTTTATAGCGATGCGGCAAATAAAAACACTACGTTCAACAATGATTGCATCTTTTAGTGGCCTCCCAAATCACGATAGCGGCGGCGCAACTGATGTTGAGGCTGTGCTTGGTGCCGAACTGCGGTATTTCCACACTGCCGTCGCACAAAGAAATGACCTCCTGCTGCACACCCTCTATCTCGTTGCCGAAAACGAGGACGATGCCCATTGCACCATCGTTCACCGTCCAGTTCTCGTCTCCCAGCTTAATGCTGTCGTCCACCTGCTCCACGGCGAACACCTTATACCCTTGTTCCTTCAGTTCCTTCACGCAGTCGGTCGTCTCGTCGTAATGCTGCCAGTCTACGCTGTCTTCGGATCCCAGGGCTGTTTTGTGAATGTCGCGATGCGGGGGGACGGCAGTAATGCCGCACAGACATAGTTTCTGTATGCGAAAAGCATCGCCCGTGCGGAACACGGAACCTACGTTGTTCTGGCTGCGCACATTGTCGAGTACAACGACCAGTGGTGCCTTCTCGCTTTTCTTGTAGTCCTCCACCGAAAGACGGTGGAGCTCTTCCATGGACAGTTTCTTCATCTCGTATGTGGGCAAAGCATTCCTGCTTCGCTTATATTACCTTCTTTTTGACGTTTAGGGCGGAACGTTCCGCCTCACCTCCTTACTTATATTATCCTACGCTGCCCTCCAGGCTGATGCTAAGCAGCTTCTGTGCTTCTACGGCGAACTCCATGGGCAATTTTTTCAGCACTTCTTTGGCGTAGCCGTTCACGATGAGGCCGATTGCGCTCTCCGGCGATATGCCGCGTTGCTGGCAATAGTAGAGTTGGTCTTCGCTGATCCTGCTTGTCGTGGCTTCGTGCTCCAGTATGCTGGACGAGTTGTTGGCTTTCACATAGGGCCAGGTGTGAGCACCGCATTTGTCACTCAGCAGCAGACTGTCGCACTGCGAGTAGTTGCGTGCGCTTTCGGCATTCTTGGCCACCTGCACCAGTCCGCGGTAGCTGTTCTGGCTGTGACCCGCGCTGATGCCTTTGCTCATCACCGTGCTGCGAGTGTTTTTGCCTATGTGTATCATCTTGGTGCCAGTGTCGGCTTGCTGATAGTTGTTGGTGACGGCCACGCTGTAGAACTCTGCAGAGCTGTCGTCACCTTGCAGTATGCAGCTGGGATATTTCCATGTCACCGCGCTGCCGGTCTCCACCTGCGTCCACGATATCTTGCTGTGGCTGCCTTTGCAGATGCCTCGCTTTGTCACCAGGTTGTATATGCCGCCTTTTCCATCCTTGTCGCCGGGATACCAATTCTGCACGGTGCTGTATTTCACCTCGGCATCTTTCAGCGCCACTATCTCCACGATGGCGGCGTGCAGCTGGTTCTCATCGCGTTGTGGAGCAGTGCAGCCTTCCATGTAGCTTACGTAGGCACCTTCGTCGGCCACTATCAGCGTGCGTTCGAACTGCCCCGTCTTTGCCGCATTGATGCGGAAGTAGGAGGACAGTTCTATGGGGCAGCGCGTGCCTTTGGGAATGTAGCAGAAGGAGCCGTCGCTGAAGACGGCGCTGTTCAGAGCGGCGAAGAAGTTGTCGCTGCTGGGAACCACGCTGCCCAGGTATTGCTTCACCAGATTGGGGTATTTCTGCACGGCCTCGCTGATGGGACAGAATAGTATGCCTTTCTCTGCCAGCAGCTTACTGGAGGTTGTCTTCACGCTCACACTGTCCATTATGGCATCGTAGGCCACTCCTGCCAGCACGCCGCGTTCCTTCAGCGGGATGCCCAGTTTGTCGAAGGTCTCCAGCAGCTGAGGGTCCACCTCGTCCATACTCTTCAGTTTCTTGCCTTGCTTGGGAGCGGCGTAGTATATTATGTCTTGGTAGTCAATCTTGGGGTAGTCCAGATGTCCCCAGTCGGGTTCTTTCATTTGCTTCCATCTGGCGAATGCCTTCAGGCGGAACTCAGTGAGCCACACCGGCTCGTTTTTTTTCTTGGAGATAAGGCGCACCACATCCTCGTTGAGACCTTTGCCTATCGTTTCAGTGGCAATATCTGTGACAAAGCCGTATTTATACTCTTCGTTGGTAACTTCTCGAATAATATTGTTTTTATTTTCTACCATGGTAGCGGGATGTTCAAATATTATACTGCGAAGATACACAAAAAATATGAGATGTAAGAAATATTTTTTATGATTATCGGCAAA
>CAMURW010000070.1 GCA_947097635.1 uncultured Bacteroidales bacterium | reverse complement strand
TGGTGGGGATGCAGGGGTGCTTCGAGACTGTTGAAACTGCGTGCCAACCAGCTGCCCTTGAGCATGTCCAGCGTCCAGTTGGCTGGGGTGAGGGGAGTGAGATCATCGTCGTCCTTCTTCTCATAAGTATAGGCATCGATTTTGTTGAACACCAGCAGCGTGGGCTTGTCGGCGGCGCCGATTTCCTCTAAGGTTTTCTGCACGGAGAGCATCTGTTCCTCGTAACCGGGGTGGCTGATGTCCACGACGTGCACCAGCAGGTCGGCCTCCGTAACCTCATCCAGGGTGCTCTTGAAGCTCTCGATGAGGCCGTGGGGCAGCTTGCGGATAAAGCCCACGGTGTCCGTGAGCAGGAGGGGCAGGTTGTCTATCACCACCTTGCGAACGGTGGTGTCCAGCGTGGCAAAAAGTTTGTCCTCTGCGAAGACTTCGCTTTTGCTGAGGAGGTTCATCAGCGTGCTTTTGCCTACGTTGGTATAGCCCACCAACGCCACTCGCACCAGCTGGTCGCGATGTTTGCGTTGCTGCGCCTTCTGTTTGTCAATGTCCTTGAGACGTTCCTTGAGCAGAGCTATCTTCTCGGTGATGAGACGGCGGTCCGTCTCTATCTGCGTCTCGCCAGGGCCGCGCATACCTATGCCGCCGCGCTGTCGCTCCAAATGTGTCCACATCCGTGTGAGACGCGGCAGCATATACTGCAACTGTGCCAGTTCCACCTGCGTCTTGGCGGTGCTGGTACGCGCACGCTTGGCGAAGATGTCCAGGATGAGGGTTGTGCGATCCAGGATGCGACACCCAAAGGCGCGTTCCAAGTTGCGCAGCTGGACGGGGGTGAGCTCGTCGTCGAAGACCAGGAAGTCGCATTCCATGGCATTCTGGTATCCCCGTATCTCCTCCAGCTTGCCGCTGCCGATGTAGGTGCGGGGGTCCGGCATGGGAAGGCGCTGTATACATTGTTTCAGGCAGCGTCCCCCGGCGGTGTGCAGGAGGAACTCTAGCTCGTCCAGGCACTCCTGAGTGTGTTCCATGGTGTCCGAAGCGATGCATACGCTGACAAGGATGGCGGTCTCCTGGACGGGGGCAGTGCTGAAAGTGTTGCGCTGCTGAGGAGTCGGACGACGTGGCGACGCGGTGCTGGAAAGGTCGAAGGAGAAGGCGGCGGAACTTTCCGATAGCGAGGATCGCTTCGCGCCGTGGCCGACATCGGAGGGCTGCGATTCCCCGTAGCCCGTGTGTTTTTTCCACTTGCCACGTTTGCCATTGGGGGCCAGGTTATCTTTGGGCATATATTAAAGCAAAATTAGTATTGTTGGCTAACTCTTATTTTTCATTCCAGAAAGCGGCGCAGAGGCGAAATCGTTAGTTCTGCTGGACGCGGAGGCGAGGATAGCGTTGAGGGTGGAGTTGGCTGCTTGCCAGGTGTAGTGGGTGCAGACAAAATGGCGGGCGTTGTCGGCAAGAATGTCGCGTTGCTGCTGACTGCCGAGGAGATAGAGGATGTGGCGTGCCACTTGCCGAGGGGTATCTCCCACCAGTATTTCCTGTCCGTTGGCTTTTGCGCGCAAGGAACTGTTTGCCAGACTGCTGGTGATGCAGGGTATCTCCATCGCCATGGCTTCCAGCAACTTGTTTTGCAGTCCACTGCCGCTCTGCATGGGTGCGGCGAAGACCTTGGTGGAGGCATAGCATTGGCGTATGTCCGGCACGTTGGCCCTCACCTCTATCCTGTCGCTGGCAAGCCGCCATACCTCTGCCACAGGTGTGGCACCGGCGATGAGCAGGCGTGCCTCGGGACGTTCCTCCCACACCAGCGGCATCACCTGCATGGCGAGATAGACGGCAGTGCGAATGTTGGGTTCATATTGCATATTGCCGCAAAAGGCCACGTCGAACTTCTTCTCCTCTTCCTTAGGTCGGTAAAACCCTACGTCCACACCGTTGGGTACAATATGCACTTCCCTACGGCGCGGCGAAGGCAACGCTGCACGGTCTGGCTCGCTGATGATGGTGAGAGCGTCGAACAGCGAGAAGGCTTGATTCTCCAGCTTGCGAAGGTTCTTGAATTCGTAGTGATACACGAAATAGCGCAGACTGGTTTTGTGACAATAGTAATGCTTGTTGCTACGAGGTTTCTCGTCGTCGGGTCGCGATATTTCGTAGCGTGCCATGTTACGTCCCATGTTCAGACTGAGGCAGTCCTGGAAATCCATCACCTTGCAATGTCTGCTGTGCTGCACGATAGGCATGGTACGTACCATCTGGTTGTACACGACATCTGGCTTACAGCGTTGTTCCACCTGCTGGAAGAGACGACGTGCTTTGGAAGAACACCAATACGCTGTTTGCAGGCTTCGGTTGCGCAGCAGGGCACCGAGCGTGCGCATCAGGCTGCCAGCCTTGCTAAGCCTGGCCACGTAGATAGCGCTGCAGTAGGGGTGTATCGCCTCTTTCCATTCCTTGCGCACATGCTCATGACTGAGACAGAACAGGACAATCTCGTTGCCCTGTGCCTGAAGACCCTTGATTTGGTGATAGGCACGCAGTTTATCGCCTTTCTCCATGGGGTAAGGAAAACGGGGGAGAACAACTAAAATCTTCATAATTAATTAATTCTATTGAAACATTTCCGTCTGCTCGCCTTCTGCGAAGCCTTGATGGTCGTCGGGTTCGTCGTAGCCGATGATGGGATCATCCTCCTCGTCGTCTGGCAACTCGGGGTCCGGCTTGGGTTCCAGCCATCTGAAAGCTTCCACTGCCACCGTGGCGATGCGTTTGCCTTTGGCCTTGTAGCCCTTGACGGCAATAAAGTCGGCGATGTCGAAAATCTCGCTGCCCACCTTTTTGCCGCTATCCTGGGCATAATGGAGTTCCAGCATGGGATAGGTGTCGAAGACCATCTGCACCAGTGTGTCGCCGTTCTCTGTGTCTAAGTAGTAAAGCTTCTTGTCGCTGACCTCGGGAATGAAACGCTTCACGTAGTAGTAGCCCGCCATCGCCTCTTGATAGATGACGGTGACGATGGTGTGTTTATTGTACTTGCGTATCTCCAGCAGGTCGTCTTCGAAGTGGTTGGAGAGGTCGAAACCCGTGGTGCGGAAGCTACCGCCCTTCATGAGCGTGAGGATCTTGTCGGCACCCTTGAACTCACCCAGCAGCACGCCTGCCTCGTTCACGTTGAGACGTGCCACGCTGGGGTCAAACCATATCTTGCGGCTGCCCAAGGTACTGACGCCCTCTTCCTTCTTGTTGATATACTGCACTACTTTATGGGATACGATGTTGCCCATGCTGGCACGTCCTTTGATGGCCAGGGTGCTGAAGTCAAAGTCGTAACTGCGATGCTTGGATTTCACCAGAGGGCTAAGGTGGATGGTAACCACTTCTGCCTCGCCGTTGGGATTGGCGGTGAAATAAAGCACCTTGCTGCCAGCGGTGCCACGTGTGAGCACATATTCGCGGTCGTGGATGATGCTGGTCATGTTGAAGCGCTTCACGAAGCACTTACCATCCTTGCCGTCGCGATATATCATGTTGTACACCGTGCGGTCGTCGCCTTTGCGGAACACGCCTACCCACAACAATTCCTTGCATTCCGTGCTGCCCACGAAGGCTTTTTCTGCCACCTTGGTGATGATGCAGGTGCCGTCGCGGCGGAAGGCGATGATGTCGTCTATCTGGCTGCACTCGCCCACCTGTTCTGCTTCGTCGTCGCGTTTCAGGTTGTAGCCGGCGAAGCCCGTCTGCAGGTTAGCGTAAAGTTTCTCGTTGGCCATGGCCACGCTCACGGCCTGAATGTCTTCGAAGTTGCGTATCTCGGTCTTGCGATCGCGTCCTTCGCCGTAGGTCTCCAGGATATGGTGGAAATAGGAGATGGTGTAGTCCGTGAGGTGCTCCAGATGGTTGCGTACCTCGTCCATGTTCATCTCTATAGTCTCCAAGTCCTGCTGGGCTTTTTTGATGTCGAACTTGCTGATTTTGCGGACGGGCTTGTCGCACAGTTTCACCACATCGTCGTGCGACACCAGGCGTCGCAGGTGCTTCACGTAGGGGTCGAAGGCCTTCTGGATGGCATCCTGCTGTGCATCGTAGCTGTCGGCATCTTTTTCCAGCTGCTTGTATATGCGTTTCTCAAAGAATATCTTCTCCAAGCTCACCCAATGCCAGCGGTCCTCCAGTTCTTCTAACAGTATCTCCAGTTCGCGCTTCAGCAGGTCGCGGGTGTGGAAGACATTGTGGCGCAGTATGTCGCTGATTGTAAGGAAGCAGGGCTTTCCGTCCACGATGACGCAAGTCTGCGGCGAGAAGCTAATTTGGCAGTTGGTGAAAGCATAGAGGGCATCGATAGTCTGGTCCGGGGTTACACCTCCGGGCAGGGTGATAACTATCTCCACCTCGCGGGCGGTGTTGTCGTCCACCCTCTTAATTTTTATCTTTCCCTTCTCGTTGGCTTTTACTATGCTGTCCGTAAGGTCCTGCGTGGTGACGCTATAGGGCAACTCTGTGATGACAATGGCTTTGCGCTTCTCGTCGTAGTGCATCTTGGCACGTATGCGCAAGCGGCCACCTAATGCACCGTCGTTGTAGCGGCTCACATCGATGAGGCCTCCCGTGGGAAAGTCGGGGTATATCTCGAAAGATTCCGCGTTGAGGATCTTGATGCTGGCCTCTATCAGCTCGCAGAAGTTGTATGGCAGTATGACGCTCTGCAGGGTCACTGCGATGCCTTTGGTGCCTTGTGCCAACAGCAGCGGAAATTTCACGGGTAAAGTCACAGGCTCCTGCTTGCGGCCGTCGTAGCTGGGTTTCCAGTGCGTCGTCTTGGGGTTGAACACCACCTCGCTGGCAAACTTGCTCAGCTTCGCTTCTATGTAACGCCCGGCGGCGGCATCGTCGCCAGTGAGGATGTTGCCCCAGTTGCCCTGACAGTCTATCAGCAGGTCTTTCTGCCCCATATTCACTAGGGCATCCTTGATGCTGGCATCGCCGTGGGGATGGTAGGCCATCGTGGCACCCACTATGTTGCTCACTTTGTTGTACTTGCCGTCGTCGAGTCCTTTCATGGCGTGCAATATACGACGCTGCACAGGCTTCAGGCCATCGTCGATGTCGGGCACGCTGCGGTCCAGTATCACGTCGCTGGCATAATCCACCCAGTAATCCTTGAACATGGTGTTCAGGCTTGTCACCTCTCCTTCTTGCAAGGGGGGGGCGTCCTTGGGCATCGCTATTGCCTCGCCTTCCAGCGCCTCTTGCTCTTCTTCGTAGCCGTCCATCGTGGGGCGTTCCTCGTCGGCAACGTCGCCTATGGGATGCCCGTCGTTATATTGTTTTTGTTCTTTTTTTTCGTCGTTTTTATCGCTCATAAATGCTATTTCACCGTCATTATCGCTCGGTTCTTGTATGGTGCAGCCTGCCTCAAGAGAGGCAACAGATGTTTCTTTCTACGCTGATACACAACGCAAAAACAATTACCCCTTGAAACAAACGGGAGGCTGTTTTCCACCTACAAGCAACTGCATGCCATATTTTATTATATTTATAACGCAAAAGCCACAGAAAAATTATTAATGGACGAAAAAATATTATGGCCACCCGCAAAAGATGCAAATAGGCAGAACTTTAAGGTCACATAGGGCATGATCCCATGCGTTGGCAAATCATTTTTCATGCCCTTCCGCAGAGCACTATTTCAAAAAGTGTGCATGCACATGGTGGTGATCCACAGAACACAAATGCGTACCGATTAATATGGTAGTCTGCAATAAGTCCTAATGTTTCTTCCAAGCCGTGAAGCACTTGTAACTTTGCAAATTGACGATAGATTCATAGGTTAGGTGAAATGTCCATTATTCAATAGGTGCCCGTGACGTACAAACAAGTACGCAAGCAACTTGAATTCAACAAGTTAGAATAGCCAGTACTGGCATCGCGCAATGAGATAGAGTCGAGGATGAGTCGAGAATGGGTCGAGAATGGGTCGAGAATGGGTCGAGGATGGGTCGAGGATGGGTCGGAAATTTTCGACCCATCCTCGATGCAAGCAAGGCACAGTGGCGACTTCTTGCAGGATAAGGTTAGGTAGAGATGGTGATTGCGATAGTTCGTATTGTGTCCTAGAGACGGCGAAACGTCCCGTTTTTTCAAATTTTTTATTGCAATAATGCTTTCATGTGAGAATAATCTTGTATATTTGCAACGAGATGTTTTGTAATTTCGGGTAGTACCCATCTTTTAATAACGCGCTGGATATGAGCAATAAAAAACAAAGCAACGTAACCCGAAAAGTGGTCGAATTTTATATCGACGGCTTCCGACGGATGACATGGGGACGCACTTTGTGGGTGCTTGTCCTCTTGAAAGTGATTATCCTCTTTGCCGTGCTGCGAGTATTCTTTTTCCGTCCTGCCATGGCAGGAAAATCTGATGCACAGAAGAGCGAGATGGTTGCAGAACAGCTGCTTTCGCCAGAGGAGCCACAATGACCTTTCACCAACTTTTCTTTTCGCAACAACATCACTAAAACATACAGGTTATGGTAATGATAGATTCTCTTGTAGCATGGTCTCGCCTGCAGTTTGCAGTCACTGCCGCCTACCACTGGCTCTTTGTGCCCCTCACGCTGGGCCTGGCGATGGTAATGGCAATCATGGAAACCCTTTACGTCGTTAAAGGCGACCTCTTCTGGAAGCAGACAGCGCAGTTCTGGATGAAGATATTCGCTATCAACTTCGCCGTCGGCATCGCCACAGGACTAATCCTGGAGTTCGAGTTCGGCACCAACTGGAGCAACTATTCCTGGCTGGTGGGCGACATCTTCGGTGCCCCACTGGCCATCGAGGGCATCCTGGCGTTCTTTATGGAGGCCACGTTCTTCGCCGTAATGTTCTTTGGATGGGAGAAAGTGGGCAAAGGCTTCCACCTCACCTCCACCTGGCTCACAGGCATAGGTGCCACCATCTCTGCCTACTGGATACTGGTGGCCAACGGCTGGATGCAGAACCCAGTGGGCACCACCTTCAACCCCGAAACCGTGCGCAGCGAAATGACGTCGTTCTGGCAGGTGGCCTGCAACCCAGTCGCTGTGTCCAAGTTCTTCCACGCAGTGACCAGCGGCTGGATGACCGGTGGCATCGTTACGATGGCCATTAGCGCCTGGTACATGCTGAAAGGCCGTCATGCCGAATTTGCACGCAAGAGTATGCTTGTAGGCACCTGCGTGGCACTGCTGGGAGGCATCACCGTGATGCTAAGCGGTGATAGCAGCGGCATCCTCGCCGCCAAATACCAGCCCATGAAGCTGGCGGCCTGCGAAGGGCTTCGGCACGGCGGCACCAAGGCATCTTTCTCCATTGTGCCAGGAGTGGAAGTGCCTGGCATGCTGTCCATTCTGGCCACACACGACCTGAATGGCTATGTGCCTGGAATCAACGACATTATCAACGGCTACACCAACAACGAGGGAGAAGAGGTGCCCAGCGTGGAGGAAAAAATGTTGCGCGGCAGGGATGTCCTCAGCGCATTGGAGACCTTCCGCAGCACCACTACAGGAACACGGCAGAAAGAAGAGGCAGCAGCACTCATTG
>CAMURW010000069.1 GCA_947097635.1 uncultured Bacteroidales bacterium | reverse complement strand
GATGCAGTGATGCACTACTGCCCTGGCTGCGGCCACGGCCGTGCCCACCGTATCGTCGCCGAAGTAATTGACGAACTCGGCATTCAAGATAAAACCGTCGGCGTGGCTCCCGTAGGATGCTCCGTACTGGCATACAACTACCTGGATGTCGACTTCCAGGAGGCGGCACATGGCCGTGCCCCCGCACTGGCTACCGCTATCAAGCGTCTGAACCCAGACCTGTTCGTGTTCACATATCAGGGCGACGGCGACCTCGCCGCTATCGGCACAGCAGAGACCATCCACGCCGCCAACCGCGGCGAGAACATCACCATGGTGTTCATCAACAATGGCATCTATGGCATGACCGGCGGCCAGATGGCCCCTACCACGCTGATTGGCATGAAGAGCCAGACCACTCCTTACGGTCGTCAAGTGGATCTCAACGGCTATCCCCTGCGCATCACCGAGATGCTGGCCACCCTGCCAGGCACCTACTATGTGACTCGCCAAGCCGTGGATACCCCCGCCCACGTCAACGCTGCCAAGAAAGCCGTAAAACAGGCTTTCGAGAACCAGAAACTGCAAAAAGGGCTCTCTTTCGTGGAAATCCTTTCCAACTGCAACAGCGGCTGGAAGCTGACCCCCGTGCAGGCCAACAAGTGGATGGAAGAAAACATGGTGCCCAACTACCCTCTCGGCGACATCAAGGTGGAAGGCAAGGTGCTGGACACCGTCACCAAGGACCGCTTCGTAGTGGATCACCCCCTGACAGTTGTTACGAAATAAAAGTTCATGGCTTCTCAGGCAGCCCTTGGAGATCCCTAGAAATCTTAGGCTGTCCAAGAAGCCTATAACCAAAAATATTAAGAATATTATCATGACAGAAGAAATAATTATAGCTGGTTTCGGCGGACAGGGCGTTCTCTCTATGGGTAAAATCCTGGCCTACTCCGGCGTTATGCAGGACAAAGAGGTGAGCTGGATGCCCTCCTATGGCCCCGAAATGCGTGGTGGCACGGCAAACGTCTCCGTCATCATCAGCGACGAGCGCATCAGTTCTCCCATCATCAACAAATTCGACACTGCCATCGTCCTCAACCAACAGAGCCTGGACAAGTTCGAAGAACATGTGAAACCAGGTGGCACACTGATTTACGATCCCAATGGCATCACCCGCGACCCCGTCCGTAAGGACATCAGCATCTACAAGATTCCCGCCACTTCCAAAGCACAGGAAATGGGCATCAGCAAGGTGTTCAACATGGTGGTGCTGGGCGGTTTCCTGAAACTGAAACCCATTGTGGACAAACAGTACATCCACGAAGGTCTCGAACACAGCCTACCCAAGCGTCACTGGAACCTCATCCCCCAGAACGAAGAGGCTATCGAAATCGGCAAGGGCCTTATCGAACCTGTACAGGTACTCAGCAAGTAAGTAGAGTCCTAACACACGCACAAAGGCGGCATCTACACCATGAAGATGCCGCCTTTGTTGTAAAAAAACGGCTATTTTGCGCAGTTAGCCGCTTGCAAAAAACGGAAAGCAGGTACACTCTTACCTTCTGCGAGAGAAATACATCTTCCGAAAAACACATAAATAAGGCACTGCGTGTTTCAGCGCGAAAAGCGCTCCGCTATTTTTACACCTCACCTCTACCCCATGAATAGATACCGCCATCTCTCTATTGCCATCCCTATGCTGCAGGAGGCAGAGAATATCTCCTTCCTGCTGGAGAAACTGCGTAAACAAGGGTACCAGGACTTCGATGTCTATGTCTGCGTCAACCATCCGGACGATGCGGCAGAGGATATTGTGCGTGACAACCGGCGCAGCGTAGCGCTGCTAATGGAGGCGAAAGTTCCTTTCCCCATTCATATCATAGAGAAGGTGTGGCACGGCAAGCAGCGCGGCGTGGGCTGGGCTAGGAAAGTGCTGCTTGACGAGATAACGCGTCGCTGTGGCGGGGACGAGCTGATAGTATCCCTGGATGCCGACACTGGCTTCGGCAGCTATTACTTCGAGAACCTGCTGGAGGTGTTCAACGCTCATCCTCGTGCTGTGGCATTGGCAGTTCCCTATTCTCACCACGTCGTCGGGGAGGAGGAACAAGACCGCGCCATGCTGCGCTACGAGCTATACATGCGCCACTACCTGCTCCACCTTATGCTTATCCGCAGCCCCTACGCCTTCACGGCGATGGGCAGTGCCATGGTGTTCCCCGCTTGGTCATACGTCCGAGCGGGAGGCATCACGCCTTTGCAGGGCGGCGAGGATTTCTACCTCATGCAGAAGTTTGCCAAGACCGGAACCATCCTGCTGCACTCGCAGCCCGTGCATCCCTCCGCCCGCAAGTCCAGCCGCGTACCATTCGGCACAGGGCCCGCCATTTCCAAGGGGCTTGCGTTCATCGAAGAGCGTTATCCATTCTTTCCCACAGAAGCTTTCCAGCACATTGGCACCACCTACAGCCTCTTCCCCACTCTCTATGAACACGACGTAGAAACGCCGATGAGCAATTTCCTGCGCCAGCAACTGAAGACGGACGACCTCTGGACGCCCCTTCGCCGCAATTTCAAACGCCAGGACCTTTTCGTCCACGCCTGTCACGAGCGTGTAGACGGCCTCCGCATACTGCAGTATCTGCATACATTTCCCAGCCACCCAGCGGCCTTCTACGACCTGTTTCCTTTGCTGGGACTGGAATGTCCCGCCTCCATAGATTTCGCCATCTGCCCCGTAAACACGCTCATCTCCCTGCGCAAAACCCTTCGCACCACTGAAGACAGCCTCCGCAAAAGTTACAAAAGTCTATATGGATGTGACATCTACTATGATTGACATGAACGGTCCACTCTCTGCAAACTGAAGTAGGTTTGCCAACTAATGAGAAAATTTTGATATGGCACATAAAAGTGCATCTTCAGCGGGCATGTTCGCCAAGGGATTCGCACTGGAAGAGCTATCGGCGATGGGGGTACCCACAGCCAAGGCTTAAGAAAAAATCCTGGACTCTGAGCAGTGCCGTTCGATATAGGGGCCTGTGTTCGTCCAAGAGGACAGGAAGAGCAATGCCAGTCGCCATCCCTTCGTCCCAGTGTTCATGGTGAGGATCTTCTTCCCCCAGCGGCGTTACGGATTCGGAGACAGGCGGATCGCGTATCCGATCAAGGACAGGCCAAACTTTCCCGAATTCATGGAGCGGAGCATGATGGGTTTGGCGTTCAGAGGAGTGGGAATGGCAAGGGCAAAAACTAGCATTGCGATAACAAATCTGGTGCACAACATGTGCAGATTGGCTTAAATTAAGAAGTTTCATACAGATTTGGATAGTTTTTAAGTAATTAATAATCAGTGTATTACCCCCCCCCGCACCCGCAAAAAAAATTATTTGCTCGGAATCGAAAAAATATGTAATTTTTCATCGTCAAGAACTCCGAAAGAGTGGAGTTAGGAATTAAGTCACAAACTTGCAAGAGGGACTGGCGGAGTTCTACCCGCCTTGCAAGCAAACACAATGAATTAATAGAACTCCACATAATTTTAAAGAATAAAAAATACAGACATGCAAAAAGTACTACTCTCTTTGATGTTGTTAGCTGCCTTGCTTGCGGACTTGACTGTTCCAGCAAAGGCAGAACCTATTTCGCCGCAGCAGGCAAAAACGGTTGCAACCACCTTCCTGCAGGGGCAGAACATAGCAGTGAAGGAACTGACGGACATCACGTCCTCCACATCTTTCACGGAGTTCTATGTTCTCACACTCAACGGCACTGGATTCATCCTAGTGTCGGCGGACGATGTGGCGACACCCATCCTGGCCTATTCCGTCACGAACGCTTTCGCCGTGAAGGGCATGCCAGAACATGTACGCCACTGGCTGGCACACTACGACGAGGAAATCGCCTCCTTAAAGGAGCATGGCGCAACATCACATCCTTATTGGGCTATTATGCTGAATGGCGAGATGCCACCAGCTACATTTGACACGCCGGTGAGTCCTCTGATGACGACAACCTGGAATCAGAGTCCCTACTACAATAGCCTGTGTCCCTACGACAGCATAGCGGGGGGATATTCCGTTACAGGGTGCGTGGCAACGGCTACGGCCCAGATAATGAAGTTCTGGAACTTTCCCACCACGGGTTATGGGAGCCACAACTACACCCACGATAACTTCGGCACCTTGGGTGCCAATTTTGGCAACACGAGCTATCAATGGTCGCAGATGCCCAATGCACTAAACTATTCGTCCACAACGGCACAAGTGAATGCCGTGGCAACACTGATGTATCATATCGGCGTCGCCAACGAGATGTACTATGACGTAAACGCTAGTAGCGCTGTCACTATGTCTGCAGGCAATGATTATTTTTATCCTGCATCGAACTTTTCGTTAATCAATTATTTCAAATATTGTCCCGATATGTCGGTGGTCAATGGCGGAAGTCCTCGTTTTGAAGAGACTCTTGCCGCCGAAATGTCTGCTGGCCGTCCCGTCCTCTTCTCCGGACGCGACACTAGCGGTGGCCATGCTTTCGTACTGGACGGCTGCAACGCTAACGGTCAGTTTCATGTAAACTGGGGTTGGGGAGGATATTGCGATGGATACTATGCCATTGGCAGCCTAAATCCGGCGGCAGGAGGCACGGGCGGTAATGCCACCTACACCTTCAACCTGAAAAATAAGGCTCTCATCGGCATTCGACCCAACAACTCTTTTGGTAGCAGCACGACGGTAACAGTATATGGCGGAATACATGGAAACGCAACAGGCAGCGGCACCTATGCCTTCAACGACACAATTAGCCTGTCGGCTTATGCCGACGAAGGATATGTCGTGACTGGATGGAGCGACAATTGTCCCACGGCCGACCGCAGTTTTCTGGCAAAAGGAGGTTCTTACTCATATACCGTCTCACAAGAGATGTTGAGCGGCGACACGCTGGGCTATTGTTTCGACGACTGGTGGAATGCATACAGCGCAACCAACTGGGGCATCAAGTTGCCCGCCGCAGTGCTGGATGCGAATAAGACTCTGCAGAAAGTGATGGTGCATTCCTACAACGCTGGCACCTATACATTAAATATATATGTGGGCGACAGCAGCGCCTCCAGCCTCGTCTACACCCAAACGATGGCTGTGGACAGTGCCTGCTGGAACACCTTCGTGTTGGATTCGGCACTGGCGGTGGATGCCACGCAGCCTATGTGGATCACCTTCCACAGCACCGACTGCAGATTTCCCTGCGTGGTGTCCAGAGGCAAGGGCAGCAGCGACGGTTTCCTTTATGGCAGCCACTTCGATGAACTATATGGATCTGGATACCACTATGCCTGCATGATCCGTGGCATCTTCGGCGATGGCGACCTACCCCTGGCACCCAATGTCGTTGTCAGTAATATCGATACGCAAAGAATTGCTACGGACTACGCACAGGCGTCCTACACCATAACACCCAACGCCAGTTGCACAGAATACGACGTATTCTTGCTTTCGAGTTATATTTACGACTACATCATGGGTTATGTCCCAACATATGGCAACAAGGTGATTTATATGGTAGGTCTCAGCCCCACCCATACCGCCACGACGACCCAGACCTTCACAGAAGCGCTGGATCTTTCCAGCAAATATTACCTTTATATCGTAGCCAAGGGCGCCACCGACAGCACTTATGTCATCGATTCGATTTCTACGCCCATGGGTGGCGGCACAGGACTCGCAAAGGTGGCACTGAACTACTACGAGGTAAACGACTCCGTTGCCTATTATCATACCACCATGAACGACCAGACGGCATATTACTATGTCTATGCACAATATGGTTACCTCGACTCACTTTCCGTCACCGACTCAGCCCGCATTGTGAATTATTGCCTGCAAAATCTGATACGGCACGCTTCCAACATCAGTAGTGGTTTCGCCGGCCTCTCGACGGGCGACACCATCTCCACTTGGGTAGTGCCCTTCAACCAACTATCACAGGTGGGCGAGATGACTTATCAGATTATCGTGATAGGACAAGGCGTGATAGCGCCAGTGGATCCTTGCTCGGAGCCCATCGAAGCCATGATGGATAATGTCACCTCCACCACGATAAGCATCTCGTGGAACGCGGTGAGCGGCACCACGTCGTATGCCGTAAGTTATGCACCATACACCCATCATAACCTCGATTCGCTCTGCTGGACGGCCACTTCCGTCTCCTCACCGCAACTCTCTCTCACAGGCCTCACACCCTCCACGGAATATATCTTCAACATCACTCCCAGCAGCTGTGCCGACACCACATACCGATTCTTCCGCACCGAATGTACTCTCTTCGACCTACCCTACGCCAATGCCTTCGACGTACCTACAATGTACCATCAGCCCTGCTGGACGATCCATGGCTCCTTCTACTACTGGTTCAACAACGGCACGGGCCTCAAATGGCCTGGCTCGGCAGATGGCGATCCCGCCCTTGCCGTGATGCCCCTCTACGACACTGTTGCCTATCCTTCCGTTAGCGCCCTGCGCTTGAAAGTGGACCTGAACTCCCCAAACGCCGGCAACTATTTCATCGCTGGCATCATGAGTGACCCAGCCGACACCACTACATTCGTGGCGATAGGACGTGCCGAGGCTCCCACCAGTGGCTTCGAGACTGCGACCTTTGACTTCGCCTCCTACACCGGCACAGGCCACTATGTAGCATTCCGCCTGACAGGAGACAATGGCGTTATCTTCGACAACATACTATTGGAAGAGACACCAACCTGCACCGAAATCACCAGCCTTACCGTCAGCAACGTCACAAAAAACAGCGCCAACCTGCAGTGGAACGCCAGCAACACGGCATCCAGCTACATGATATTGTACAAGACCACCGATGCCAACATGTGGGACACACTTTCTCTCGCCCACACGGACACCATTGCCTCTCTCACAAACCTGCTGACCAACACGGCATACGATGTCGCCGTCATTTCTAACTGCAGCGGGACGACATCCACCCCCGTCAGTGCCACACTACACACCAAATGCGACAACGTCTCGCTGCCCTACAGTGTAGACTTCGCCGACGACGCCGACCTCACACACCAGTATTGCTGGACACTGCATGGCAACTTCACCATCTGGCACAATGACATCACCTACTGGCCTGGCACCTTTGGATTGCCTGCCTACGCCGTGCTTCCTATGTACGACACCGTGGCGAACCCCAACGTGGCACAGTTGCAACTGGAGATGACAGTGACGTCTATAGACACTGGTAACTATCTTGTGGTTGGAGTGATGAGCGACCCCAACGACACCTCAACATTCATTGAGGTAGAACGCATCGAGGCCACCACCAACGAATTCATGCCCGTGAAAGTGAGGCTGGATCGATATGCTAACAACGGACGCTACGTAGCCTTCAAAACTCTCGGCTCGAATGGCATCATCTTCGACAGCGTCACCCTGCGTCCCAACTGCTTCGCGACAGTCATGGAAAGCATCGTTGCCTGCGACCACTACCTGTGGCGCGACGGCAGCGAACATTACGTCAGCGGCACCCTTCTCGACACGGTAGAAACAACACGAGGCTGCGACAGCATTTTCACCCTGACTCTCACCATCAACCACTCCACTGCCAGCACGGACGTGCAGACCGCCTGCGACAGCTACACATGGA
>CAMURW010000068.1 GCA_947097635.1 uncultured Bacteroidales bacterium | reverse complement strand
TGCGTACCTTCGTGCTGCAAGGCGGCGAAGATGTTTATTTCACCGACGCGGCACTGGTACCGCTGGTGGAGTGCATACGACAACAGTTTCCCGACTGCGCCATTACCCTGTCGTTAGGCGAACGCAGCAAAGAAAGCTACCGGCGGCTGCACGATGCTGGTGCCGACCGCTACCTGCTGCGCCACGAAACCGCCGACGCCGCCCACTATGCCATCCTGCACCCCGCCGAGATGAGCTGGATGCACCGGATGCAATGCCTACAGGAGCTACGCGAGATAGGCTACCAGGTAGGGGCTGGCTTCATGGTGGGAAGTCCGCGACAAACTTTAGATACGCTATACAAAGACATGCAGTTCATCCGCATCTTCCGTCCCGAGATGTGCGGCATAGGACCTTTCGTGGCTACGCGCAACACGCCCTTCGCCAACAGCCCAAGCGGTACCGTGGCAGAAACATTGCGGCTGCTGTCGCTGCTGCGGCTGCTGTGCCCCTCCGTTCTGCTGCCTGCCACCACGGCGCTGGGCAGTCTGGACCCGCAAGGACGCGAAAAGGGCATCCTCGCCGGTGCCAACGTAGTGATGCCCAACCTGTCGCCTCCCGAAGACCGTAAACTGTACAACATCTACGACAATAAACTCTCCTCTGGCGACGACGTGGCCGTGTACCGCGACGAACTGTCCCACCGCTTCGCCGCCATAGGATACAACTTGGCGGTGGACCGCGGGGACCACAAAAACAAGGAAGAGTAATGTGGATGCGACAAAGTCCGATGGACTTCGATAACGCTCCAGAAAGGATTGCAAACGGAACAGAGCTAAGAGTAGAACAAAGACAAAGCGTCCCCGCCTCCTCGCCCATGAATACAATCAATTGTCGCCAGCTTGCCGGGACGGTGGCATAATAATGGATTCAGTATTTCTGCAACGCCTGTCCGGCAGCGTGGGCGGTGGAGAAAGCTATCTGGAGGTTATAGCCGCCGGTGTCGGCATCCAGGTCCAGCAGCTCGCCTACTAAGTACAATCCAGGGATTAGGCGGCTCTCGAGGGTTTTGGGGTTGACTTCCTTCAGCGACACGCCACCTTGCGTGACGATGGCTTCGCTCCAACCGTGCGTACCAACGAGGGTAAAGGAGAGATCCTTCAGCAAGGCCAGTATCTTCCTGCGCGTGGCACCGCTCACCTGATTGAGACGCTGGTATTGCGGCAGGTGCAAACGTTCTAGAGCCAGTGGTATAAGCTCGGCGGGGAGCCACATACGCATGGCGTCGCCCAACAGACGGTTGCCATTGGCGTTGAGGTCGCCGATGAGACGGCTGTCCAGTGTGGCAGCGTCGAGAGCGGGCTTGAGGTCGACATGCGCCACAAGGTGTTCTTCCTGCAGACGACGTGCAACGATGCGGCTGGTGCTAAGGACGATGGGCCCTGCGAGGCCGTCCTTGCAGAAAGTCATCTCACCGAAGTACTGCGAGACTTTTTTGCCGTTGACATCGGTAACTGTGAGTGTCACGTTGCGCAAGGTGAAATCGACAAGTTCGGGAGGTATGGTTTCGGCACAGGTGAGAGGCACCAGCGAAGGCACGCAAGGCACTATGGCGTGGCCCACAGCCTGAAGCATGGAGTAGCCGTCGCCCGTAGTGCCCGTGCGCGGATAGGATTGGCCGCCTGTAGCCATGACTACCTGAGGGGCGCGGCAGACGGTGCCATCCTGCAGCACCACGCCACACAGCACATGGTCTAAAATATAGATTTTGGCGACAGGGGCTTCTTTGCGTATGGTGACGTGGGGGGTCTGCTCCAGTCCGTTGATAAGTGCCAGAAACACATCCAGTGCCTTGCCGCTGGCGGGGAAGACACGCCCGCCCCGTTCCTCCACCAAAGGCACTCCCCTGCTCTCGAAGAACTGCATGAGGTCGTAGTTGAAGAAAGCACCGTAGGCATTGCGAAGAAAGCGGCTGTCGCTGCCGATATGCGTCAGCGTATCGCTGAGTTTTGCCGTATTGGTGAGGTTGCAGCGCCCCTTTCCGGTGATGCGCAGCTTGCGTCCCGGCTGCCCCATCTTCTCCAGCAGTAACACCTGCAGCCCCCGCTCCGCCGCCACCGTAGCTGCCATCATTCCGGCAGCACCGGCGCCGACGATGATTGCGTCGTAGTTTGCCATGTTGTGTTGACGAATTGTTATCTAGCCACGCTGCCGATGTCGGCGGCATGGACGCAGAGTACGGGAATCTGTGAGTTGTGCACTATCTCCTGGGCGTTGGTACCGAGGAACAAAGCGGCACGCTTGCGCTGCTCGCTGGTGATGACCAACAAATCGGCATGCACTTCCTCTACATACTGCAGCACGGTGTCCGTGTAGTTCTCGTAGCGGCGTCCCACACTGGTGTAGGGTATGTTTCTGGATCTGAGGTAGGCCTCCACCTGCTTGAGGTACGTTCGAAGGGTGAAAGCATCTTGCGCCGTCTCCACAAGGCCCAGAACATGGACGGTGCTGCCGAAAATCTGGGCTATGGCGGCCGTGGGAGGCACTTTCTGACGGCTGTCCTCCGTTATGCGAATGGGGCACACGATATGCTCCAATGCTTTGTGGAAGTTGTAACCTTCGCGGATGGTGAGGGTGGGACACGGCGCTATCTGCACGATGCGGACGGCCGTGCTGCCCATGAAGTATTTCTCGAATCCGCTGGCGCCGTTAGTGCCGATGACGATCAGTGGCGATTCGTCCTTGGCGGCTATGCTGGCAAGCACGTCGGCCACACGTCCGTCTTGTATTTCCCAATGGATGGTGCCATGGAACTGCGGCTGATGTTTGTCGCACAGTTCCTGAAGGCGACTCTCGGCGAGACGTCCGGTCTGCATTACCTCTTCGTTGCTGGCCAACAGCCTTTCTTTTCTCACCCATACGAGATGGATGTTTGTGTTCATTTTGTTGGCAATGTCCACGGCAACCTCCAAGGCAACGTAAGAACCCTGGGAGAAATCCGTGCCTACCAGAATAGATTTTTTGTTCGATTCCATAGTTATTTCCAGCTTTGCAACACCGGCTTTTCTGCGGGAGCCCTCCCTCACCGAAAGGCAACATTTACCGCAAAACGCTGCAATGTTATTGCATCATAAACGAGAAATGTTATATAATATTGCTCATGCATGAAAAAAATATGGTCTTTCGCAAAAGACTCGCATGGGCCGAACTTTAGGTAACACGCGACTCTAGATGCTAGGCGCTAAAGAATCTCCCTCCATGCACCCCAGAGGAACACTATTGCGAAATTACAGGCATGTTTTGCAATACTCATGTGGACCCATGACTTGGATTCTGCAAACGAAAAGAGACAACCAGCGCATCGAGCAATGGAAAAGTCGAGGATGGGTCGAGAATGGGTCGAGGATGGGTCGGGAATGGGTCGGAAAATCTCGACGCAAGCAAGGCACTGCGATGAGTTATGCTGGAAGTGACCGAGGAGATGATTGCGATAGTCCGCATTATTTCTTTAAAGACAGGCGACACGGAGCGCTATTTGTTTGGTGTTTTTTGTTGTTTTTTCTTCTTTTTTGTGTGATATTCTTTTTTTTGTGTAATTTTGCAAATTAGTTTCGGAACGTACGGTGTCTGTGCGGCTAACGCCACGGGGCTGCTTCCTGGAAACACAAGATGCCTCCAAAAGTCCATAAAACAGCCTTATTGGCACTATACTACGAGACCTTGAGCAATGCAATAACACTAAAAATTTGTACTATTTTTAAGTAATAAATAATATGAAAAGAACCATTAACATTTTATATATCTTTACTATGATGTTGGTCGAGGGGCTGGCGCTAAGTGGCTGCAACGATGCCAGGCAAAAACAACTGGACACAACGCAGAGTTTCACCGCCAATGGTGTAGAATTTAAGGTGGCAATGGTGGAAGCCGGCACTTTCCGTATGGGATACGAGGGCACCGACACCAGCAAGTGCGAGTTTCTGAAGCCCAGACACGAAGTGACGCTGACCAAGGACTTCTACATAAGCCAGACGGAGGTGCCGCAGGAACTGTGGGAGGCGGTGATGGACACCAACCCCAGCCATTTCCACGGCGCACAGCTACCTGTAGAGAACGTAAGTTGGGAAGACTGCGACCTGTTTATAGCCAAGCTCAACGAGATTACGGGCAAGAAATTCAGAATGCCCACCGAAGCGGAATGGGAGTTTGCCGCCAGAGGCGGCAACAGGAGCATGGGCTACATCTATAGCGGCAGCAACACGATTGGAGAAGTGGCATGGTTCGGGCAGGACGACGGACACGCCTATCCCGACGGCAACAGCGGCGAAACCACGCATCCGGTGGCAGAGAAGAAAGCCAACGAGTTAGGCATCTACGACATGAGCGGCAACGTGTGGGAATGGTGCAGGGACTGGTTCGGGAAATATCCTGCAGAGCCGCAAAACAACCCATTATGCAACGCGGATTTTATCGGCCGGGTGGTTCGCGGTGGCGGTTATGCCAGCATGAAAGAATACTGCTACACATCGGAACGCAACTTTCATGAGCCCACATACCACGACCGCTTCGTGGGACTGCGGCTGGCTTTGGACGCAAGACCGTAGCCTCGTGCGGACAATTGCATTTCCCCCTTGTTAAGGATACCATACGATGAACGATAACTTAGATGCCTCCGGCGCACATCTCACCGCCAGCGACCGAGACATAGAACGCGCCCTGCGTCCCAAAGGCTTCGACAACTTTGCAGGACAGCAGCAAGTGCTGGACAACCTGAAGGTGTTTGTGTCCGCCGCCAAGCAGCGGCAGGAGGCACTGGACCATGTGCTGCTGTTCGGCCCTCCGGGCCTGGGCAAGACAACGTTGGCATACATCATCGCCAACGAACTGGGAGTGAATATCAAGATGAGCAGCGGTCCCGTGCTGGACAAGCCTGGCGACCTGGCAGGATTGCTCACCGGCCTGCAGGAAAACGACGTGCTATTTATCGACGAGATACACCGTCTGAGCCCCGTGGTGGAGGAATACCTATACAGCGCCATGGAGGACTATCGCATAGACATTATGATAGAGAGCGGCCCTGCTGCCCGCAGCGTGCAACTGAAACTGAAACCCTTCACACTGGTGGGAGCCACCACGCGCAGCGGCATGCTAACGGCACCACTGAGGGCACGTTTCGGCATCAATTGCCGCCTAAAATATTACGACCCCGAGACGCTGACCAGGATAGTGAACCGCAGCGCCACACTGCTGAACGTGAAAATCACCAGTGAAAGCACCATAGAGATAGCGCGCCGCAGCCGCGGCACCCCCCGCATCGCCAACGGCCTGCTGCGCCGCGTGCGCGACTTTGCGCAGGTGAAAGGAGACGGCACGGTGACACTGGACATAGCACGCTATGCCCTCAACGCCCTCAACGTGGACTGCCACGGACTGGACGAGATGGACCTGCGCATACTCTCCACCATTATCGACAAATTCCACGGAGGCCCCGTGGGGCTGAACACCATAGGCACAGCAGTAGGCGAAGACCCAGGCACCGTGGAAGAGGTCTACGAGCCTTTCCTTATTCAGGAAGGCTACCTTATGCGCACGCCACGGGGCCGCGAAGCCACAGCACTCGCCTACACTCACCTCGGCAAACTGAAAGAAGGAGGACAGACGGAAATGTTCTAAACGTGGTCTACGACAAGCACGCCGACAAACGACCACAATGAGAAAAACATCCACCACCTCGCTGCCGGTCACAACGACTGCGGACCTATGTGCATGGCTACAGCACTGCCAAGATAACAAGATAACTTTTTATACTTTTTATAATTATAGCAACGAATAAACTCCGTGTCCCCGCGGAATAGAAACTCCCCCTTCCTGGGGTGGGGGCAACAATAATGAGACTGTTAATTTCCAATATCAAAGAACTGGTGCAGGTGGAGGAGACTGCACGTCCCAAAGTGTGCGGCAGAGAGATGGCCAAAATGTCCACCATCAAGGATGCCTATCTTATCGTGGAAGACGGCTGGATTGCCGACTTCGGCACCATGGGCTCGCTAAACAAGGAGCAACATTTCAACGACACCATAGATGTCACCGGGCGCATGGTGTTCCCCACCTTCTGCGACAGCCACACGCATATGGTGTATGCTGGCAGCCGCGAGTTGGAATACATCGACAAGATTCGCGGTCTGAGCTACGACGAGATTGCCAAACGTGGCGGCGGCATACTGAACAGTGCCAAACGCGTGCAGGAAGCCAGCGAGGAGCAGCTGTATGACGATGCCATGCAGCGACTGGAGATGATGATGCACTACGGCACAGGAGCCGTGGAGGTGAAAAGTGGCTACGGCATGACGACGGAGGCAGAGATGAAGATGCTGCGCGTGATACGCAGGATGAAAGAAAACTCCCCCCTTACCATCAAGAGCACCCTGCTGGGAGCCCATGGCATCCCCTTGGAATATCGCGGACGCCAGGAAATGTTCGTAGACATGGTGATAGACGAAATGATTCCGCGTGCCGTGGACGAAGGACTGGCAGAGTACATCGACGTATTCTGCGACGAAGGGTTCTTCTCCGTGGAAGATACAGACCGCATGCTGGCGGCAGGCGTGAAACGCGGCCTGCGTCCCAAGATTCATGCCAACGAGATGGCATGCAGCGGCGGCATACAGGTGGCGGTGAAATACAACGCCCTGAGTTGCGACCATCTGGAATACACCGGCGATGCCGAGATAGAATGCCTGCTACACAGCAACACCATGCCTACCGTACTGCCCGGTGCCGCCTTCTTCCTAAACATGGCGCATGCCCCCGTACGCAAGATGGTGGATGCCGGACTGCCCGTGGCAATGGCCAGCGACTACAACCCCGGCTCGTCACCCAGCCCCAATATGCAGCTGATACTATCTTTCGCCTGCGTGAACTACCGCATGCTGCCCGAGGAAGCCATCAATGCTACCACCATCAACAGCGGCTACGCCATGGGCGTAAGCGACCAGCTGGGCAGCATCTGCCGCGGCAAGAAAGCCAGTTTCTTCGTCACAAAGCCCATACCAACCTACGAATACATGCCCTACGCTTACGGCGAAAACAAGATAGAGCAAGTGTTCATCGAAGGCAAGAGAGTATAACATCCCACGCCCGGAAAGGGGAACGGCATTGCCGGTTTACAGATGAAGCGCAGAAAAAGATGACCATGATTGACATCAAGAACATCCACAAAAACTTCGGCAATCTGGAAGTGCTGAAAGGGATAAACCTTGCGGTACAGCAGGGAGAAGTGATAAGCATAGTGGGTGCCAGTGGCGCCGGCAAAACTACGCTGCTGCAAATTATAGGCACCCTCATGCATCCCGACCAAGGAAGTGTGGCAATAGACGACATGGAAATGACCAAGCTGAGGGGCAAGGAATTGGCACGTTTCCGCAATCGGCATATCGGCTTCGTCTTCCAGTTCCACAACCTGTTGCCGGAATTCACGGCACTGGAAAACGTCTGCATGCCAGCACTGATAAAAGGAGAGAGGCTGGAGGATGCCAAGAAAAAGGCCATGCCGCTACTGGAGTTTCTCAACGTGAGCCAACGAGCGGAGCACAAGCCTAGCGAACTGAGCGGAGGAGAGCAACAGCGCGTGGCTGTGGCAAGGGCGCTGATCAACCAGCCCAACGTGGTGCTGGCAGACGAACCTAGCGGCAACCTGGATAGCC
>CAMURW010000067.1 GCA_947097635.1 uncultured Bacteroidales bacterium | reverse complement strand
TTTCGGGGTATACCCTTTTCTGTGCATTTATTGACATATGCATCTTTTTTTATATTTAATTAATCAACGTTTTATGGCAAACAATGCCCTCGAAGAGAAATTGGAAAACGCCAAACAGCTGAACTTCTTAGAGGAAATCATAGAGCAGGGTCTCAACGACGGCACCTATTCTTCTATTCTCACTCGCTTCCCTCCCGAACCTAACGGCTATCTGCACATCGGCCACGCCAAGAGCATCTGCATCAATTTTGGCCTCGCCAAGCAATATGGTGGCAAGACCAACCTGCGTTTCGACGACACCAACCCCGTGAAGGAGGACACCGAATATGTCGACGCCATCCAGCAGGATATCCACTGGCTGGGCTTCGACTGGGCCGGCGTGTATTATGCCAGCGACTATTTCGACCAGTTGTATGCGTGGGCACAGGAACTCATCAAGAAAGGGCTTGCCTACGTGGACGATCAAACGCCGGAGGAGATACGGGAGAACCGCGGCACTGTCACCACTCCCGGCAAGAACAGCCCCTACCGCGACCGCAGTGTGGAAGAGAACTTGGACCTCTTCGAGCGCATGAAAAACGGCGAGTTTCCAGACGGCAGCAAGGTGCTGCGTGCCAAGATAGACATGGCAAGTTCGAACATGATGTTCCGCGACCCCATCATGTACCGCATCCTCCACGCCCACCATCACAGAACCGGCAACAAATGGTGCATATACCCCATGTACGACTATGCCCACGGCGAGAGCGATAGCATAGAACATGTTACCCACAGCATCTGCACGCTGGAGTTCGACATACACCGCCCCCTCTACGACTGGTTCATCAAGCAGCTGGGCATCTTCCCCAGCCACCAGTACGAGTTTGCACGCCTCAATATCAACTACACCGTAATGAGCAAACGCAAGCTGCTGCAGCTGGTGAAGGAAGGCTACGTGAATGGCTGGGACGACCCCCGCATGCCCACGATCTGCGGCTTCCGCCGCCGTGGCTACACCGCCGAGAGCATACGCAGTTTCTGCGAGCGTGTGGGTGTGGCCAAACGCGACAATATCATTGACTACAGCCTGCTGGAGTTTAGTTTGCGCGAGCATCTGAACAAAGTAGCGCTACGCCGCATGGCCGTCCTTAACCCCGTGAAGGTGGTGATAGACAACTATCCCGAAGGGTGTTTGGAGATGCTCACGGCCATCAACAATCCCGAAAACGAAGCCGACGGCACACGTCAGGTGTCTTTTGGCAGAGAGCTGTATATAGAGCGTGATGACTTCATGGAGCACCCGACAAAGAAATATTTCCGCATGGCTCCCGGACAGGAAGTGCGTCTGCGCTACGCCTATTTCGTCACCTGCACCCACGTGGAAAAGGATGCCGAAGGCAATGTCACCTGCATACACTGCACCTACGACCCTGCCACTCGCGGCGGCGATGCTCCCGACGGTCGCAAAGTGAAAGGCACCATCCATTGGGTGAGTGCGCAACATGCCGTCGATGCCGAGGTGCGTATGTTCGACCGCCTCTTCGCCACCGAGGCCCCCGACGAGGTCCCCGAGGGCAAGACTTTCCTGGACAACCTGAACCCCGATTCTCTGCACGTGCTGCGGCATTGTAAGCTGGAACCCATACTGAAAGATGTGCGCATCTATGGCGAGGAAAAGGCATCGTTGGCGAAAGGACAGGCTTGGGAGCCACAGCGTTTCCAGTTCGAGCGTCTGGGCTATTTCTGCGTGGATCCCGATGCCACCCGCGAGCTTCTTGTTTTCAATCGCAGCTGCACTCTTAAGGACAGTTGGGCAAAAATCAGTCAGAAGGAAAAGGTAATGAAATGAGCGTAGCACCTCAAAGAAAATACAATGTCTGGCAGCCTCTTATCATTGTTATCAGTATATTTACGCTGCTTCTCATCCCCAGGCTGTTCGGCGATTCCATACCGCGCGCCGGTTTGGAGAATGGTATCGTGGCATCGCGTCTCGTCCCGGGCGAAACAGGATTCTGGGACCTCACCAACGATGCCGCTTTCGCGGAACTCGACGAGATATCCTATATGCCGCTGGGCTACTGGATGGAGAGCGTGGCAATGCATATTGTTGGCGACAGCATCCATTTCGATGTATGGTATTCCTTCTTTCTCTTCCTTGTGGGTGCCGTGGTGATGTTCTTCATCTGGATTAATCTGGGCAACGGGGCGCATTCGTTCTGGGTACCCCTGCTGTTGTACATGGCCGTGCCGCTGCACCTGCGCAGTGCCACTGCCAACTATATCGAGATGCCTGTCACCATCTTTCTCATGCTGTCATCGCTGTTGTATGTCCGCGGTTTCAGTAAGACCCTGCGCTACACAGGACACGGCGAGCATGCGGAGATGAGGAGGTTGAGCGACCCTACCAGGCATTATTCCTTCGGACGTGGATTCAATATGTTCTTCGTGGGACTATTGCTCTCGTTGGCTTTTATGGTGAACGGAATGTCGGTACTGTTTCCGCTTTTGCTGCCGGTACTGATGTGGTGCATGGATCCCAATCGCAAGGGCAACTGGCGTCCTTTCGTTGACTTGGGAATAATTATGGGCGCTATCATTCTGTTCTGTTTGATACTCTGTCTCATAGACCCGGGCATGCTCGAAGGCATACGCTCCTATTGGGTAAGCCGCCGCACGGGTGCTTTGTCACAAAGCCGTTCCGTGGCATCGCACTTTTATTGCTTCTATCAAACATTAGTGCAGTTGCTGATGCCTATGGTCGTCAGCATGCTGGTGCTTATCCCCGTGATGCTGGAGCATAAATTGAAGAAATACGCACTCTATTGGAAGTATCAGGATGAACTGACCAACACCGAGATGCGCCTAATCACCGTGGGACACGCCTGTATGATAACAGGCTTCCTGGGCTTGGTACCCATCGCTTTCAGCCTGCGCCAGTACGACTACTATACCCTGCCCTCGTTACCTTATTTCATTCTGGGCCTGTCGTGCTATGTTGTGCAAAGTTCCGAGCTGATGCTATTCAAACTCACCAAACTGGGGCGTACGCTGCTATCCATCATGGGCTTCGTGTTGCCTGTGGTGGCAATACTGATGTTCCTCAACTCGGCGTTCTCCAGTCGCGAAGAGGGCACTGCCGTCAGTGAGTTGCATCGCATGCTGCCTTACCTGGAACAGAACGAGGCAGTGGGAGTGGCGCAGAGCGTAATGCCAAACAGCGTGGAGGCTTTGCACATGCGGCGTCACAAGAACATCGTCCTGACCCCCGATGTGTACAGCCGCCATCTGCTGCTGAAGTTCGACGAGTATTATCGTTTGCACCGCAAGAACGACTACGTGGAGGTGGAGCTGGGCAACAACATTTATCACCTCTACGAGTGCGCCAATCCCGACTTGCTGGGCAAGAGTTTCCACGACAGAGACCTGCCGCGCGAAATGGTATCTAAGAATATTCTAGCAACCGAGGGAGGAAACATAGCTAAGGTGGAGGACGAAATGTACGCGGACGAGGAGTATGTAGACCCCATGTTCGTCCGTTCCATCAAGGCACCACAGGCGAAGGACAATACACCGACACAGGAAAAGAAACCGCACTCCGGCACACAGATGGAGCGCCAGATGATAAAGCACCAATAACCCTATAGAAATACTACTAATGAGAATGAAGAAACTGTTGAAGCCTGGTTACTGCACGAGGATGTTCTCAGTGTTGCTAGCCTGTGCTTTCCTGTGCATCTCCTGCACACTGGAAGTGGGCGACATTGTTCGCGATTATGGCACACGCTGCCAAGTGGCGGCACTGGATGCCGACGGCAAGCCCTCGCTGTTCTTGGCAACAGAGGTGACCACCAACATCACTGCCGACAGTGCCTACAGGTGGGCTGCCACCGTTGGCGATGGCACGTGGCAGGTGCCCTCCTCGCAGCAAATACAGCAGTTGGCCCAATGCCGCTCCGCTCTCAACGCCGTGCGCAACCGCGAGCACCTGCCTCTGGTGATGGAACCCACAAGGTTCTACTGGACTAGCACGCCAGCGGGTCCGCAGCACATCTTTGCATGGGGGCCACTGGGGGTGAGACCCTATTTCACTCAAGACGCAGCATACATTGGCTTAGCAGTAAAAGTGGTGAGGGAACAGTAACAAAGAAAAAACGCTATTATATATAATGAATATTTCTTATAAATGGCTCAAGGAATACGTCGATACGACGAAAACGCCTCAACAACTCAGTGACCTACTGACTTTCAGCGGCCTGGAAGTGGAGAGCGTGGAAACAGTGGAAACCGTCAAGGGTGGGCTGGAACACGTCGTCATAGCACAAGTGGAGTCGTGTGAACCTCATCCCAATAGCGACCATCTGCGCATAACCAAGGTCAACGTGGGCGGCGAGCGATTGCTGGATGTCGTTTGTGGTGCTCCCAACGTGGCAGCGGGGCAGAAAGTGGTATGTGCCATGGAGGGCACGCAAATCTGGACATCCGAGACCGAGTATTACACCATCAAGAAAGGTAAGTTGCGTGGCGCCGTGAGCGAAGGCATGCTGTGTGCCGAAGACGAACTGGGGATGGGCAACGGCCACGACGGCATCATGGTGCTGCCCCCCGATGCCCCCGTAGGTATGCCCGCCAGGGAGTACTTCCATGTGAAGGAAGACTACGTCATTACCATCGACATACTGGCAAACCGCAGCGATGCCACCAGCCACATCGGCGTGGCACGCGACGTAGTGGCTGTGCTGAACACCCGCGAGCATGCCGGCGTGCGTATCCAATGGCCCAAAGTGGATGAGAACATCACCGTAAATCAGCATCCCGCCCCTGCGGCCATCCGCGTCACCGTGGAAGAGCCTGCCCTCTGCCCGCGCTACAGCGGTCTCACCATAACAGGCGTAGCCGTGAAGCCATCGCCGGATTGGCTGCAGAACAGGCTGAGCGCCATAGGCCTGAGACCCATCAACAATGTAGTGGACATTACCAACTTTGTGCTGATGGAAGTGGGGCAGCCCTTGCATGCCTTCGATGCCGACAAAATAGAAGGCGGACACGTAGTTGTGAAATGTCTGCCGCAGGATACCCCCTTCGTCACACTGGATGGCGTGGAGCGCAGGCTGGACAGCCGCGATTTGATGATTTGCAACGAGGAGGAGGGAATGTGCATCGCCGGTGTCTTCGGCGGCGCGAAGAGCGGCGTGACGGACTGCACCACCAATGTGTTTCTGGAGAGTGCCTACTTCAATCCCATGAGCATCCGCAGGACCAGCAAACGTCACGACCTGCACACGGATGCCGCTTTTCGCTACGAGCGTGGCTGTGACCCCAACATCACGCTGTGGGCCATACGTCGTGCCGCCGGCCTCATTTTGGAACTGGGAGGCGGCACACTATGCGGCGACATTATCGACCTGTATCCCCAGCCCCTCCCGCGTACCGAAGTGGACGTGCGTTTCCATAGTATGCTGAACCTGGTAGGACAGCCCATACCCCTTGATGCTATTCGCACCGCCCTCACCTCTTTGGACATCGAAATTGCAGAGGAAAACGAGGGAGGAATGAAGCTACTGATACCTACTTGCAAGGTCGACGTGTGCCGCGAATGCGACATCGTGGAGGAAATACTACGCATCTATGGCTACAGCAACGTGCATTCCGACGAGCGTATCAGCAGTGCCCTGTCCTATGGAGCGAAACCCAATGCACTGAAGATGAAGAATATCGTCAGCGACTATCTCACGGACAACGGCTTCAATGAGATAATGAACAACTCTCTGACCAAGTCTGCCTATTTCGAGGACAACCCCGACTTCGATGCCAGCCACAGCATCGCCATCCTCAACCCACTGAGCAAGGAACTAAACGTGATGCGTCAAACGCTGCTCTATGGCGGACTGGAATGCATAGCACGCAACATCAACTATCGCATCACCGACCAAAAACTCTACGAATTCGGGCGTGCCTATTTCCGCAAACCCGAAGGCTTCAACGAGGAGCTGCTGGCCAAGACCGAAGCTCCCAATGGGCAGAAACCGCTGGCCAAGGTGCAGGACCGCTACAGTGAAGTGCAACATCTCAGCATCTTCATTACCGGCAATATTGTGCCGGAGAACTGGCTGTCGCCGAAGACCTCCGCCAACTTCTTCTACCTGAAGGCATATGTCAACAACATCCTACGTCGCATGCGCATCCCCATGCGGCACCTGCAAGCGGTGAAAGCGCAGCAGCACTACTATATGGAAGGCATATCCTACATCTTCATGGACAGCAAGAAGGTGCTGTGCTCCATGGGCAGCCTCACGCGCGAGATGCTGAAGAATATGGACATCAAGCAATCGGTGTACTACGCCGACATCGACTGGGACGTGCTGCTGAGGAGCCTCCCTGCCAAGGAGGTGGAGTATGCGGATGTGCCCAAGTATCCCGAGGTGCGACGTGACCTGGCATTGGTCATCGACAACGATGTCACCTTCGCACAGATAGAACAGGTGGCACAGCAGAGCGAGAAGAAGTTGCTGAAGAGCGTGTCGTTGTTCGACGTGTATCAGGGCAACGGCATCCCCGACGGCTGCAAGAGCTACGCCGTCAGTTTCATTCTTCAGGATAAAGGCAAGACGCTGAACGACAAGACCATCGAAGCGGTGATGCAAAAACTGCAAAAAGCTTTCGAGACCCAGCTTAACGCCAAAGTGAGAAGTTAACAGTGTCGAAGAGAGATCCCTGGAAGGGGGGAGTGCGTGGCACGTTATTCCAGTAGTCCCGATGGAAATGTTCCGCAACAGCCATAACAAAGGTTCGCAGCCCGATGAAGGAAAATCGTCGGGCGGCGGTGTCCGTCCTGCCGTGGGCGCGCCATCTGCTTCCGAGACTCCCCTCCCAGTTTCCCCCAAAGAGGAGTGGCCTGTTTCCGAAGAGGTGCAGCCAGCCCTCTCCCCCGAGGCACAGAAAGCTCTCGCACGGAAGTATCGTACGCAGGAGGAAAGGGAAGCCCCCAACCCCGCGCTGCAACTGCCCAAATGGAAACTGGCCCCGGGAGACGTGCATAGGATGGGACTGGAGCATTACGACGTGCGCATTC
This sequence comes from uncultured Bacteroidales bacterium, assembly GCA_947097635.1. Taxonomy (GTDB): domain Bacteria; phylum Bacteroidota; class Bacteroidia; order Bacteroidales; family P3; genus Colimorpha. Next base: position 782 of record CAMURW010000067.1, on the reverse strand, counting down.
TGTTAGCACTGCTCAAGTCGTTGCAGGGGTACAAGGAGTTTTTTCAGTGGTTGATGGGCAACGGCTACCCCGAGATTGCCGCCTTTAGCAACGCCATCTGCGGCGACAAGGAGGCCATGAAGTTTCTCTTTCGCACACACCACGAGTGGCTGGCTATCCTCAGCAACGCCATCGACGGAGAAGACGCGGCACGCATCTGGATAGGCAAGGCCTGCCAGCCGGTGAACCTGATGTTTGCCATGGCGTGCCGGCAGGAACCATTGGCGCTACAATGGCTGCAGCAGCGCCATTTGGACATCTTCCTCATCTTGGCACAGGAGATCCATGAGATTTTGGACACGCAGGCCAGCGAAAACAACGGACCCTATGTCTATCATGTGAACGACTGACACAAGGAGAAGATTACAATCTTCGCCGCTCCCACTACAAAGAAGACGACTGGGAGAAGAACGGAAACTCCGCCCATTCAAGAGGAAATCGCTTTGACAAGGTGTCGTAGCAATTTTCATTTCCAATCCGAATCAAGTGCTTTTTCGAATACAACAAAATGTTGATAAAGACCAAAACAATTTTATTCTAAATCCAAAACAATGGAAAAAAACGAGAACAAACCCCGTCGAGAAGACGGCAGACCGCGTCGCCCTCGACGCCTTATTACCAAAGAAAGTCAGCAGGCCGGATCTTACCGTGTGAACCGCGACGACAACGGCGGCATATATCATGCTAGCACACATCCCCGTCGTCCCTACAGCCGCGACAATAATCGTGACAGTAATCGTGAC